>NZ_JAIHAP010000035.1:0-17718 GCF_020054775.1 Thermosipho sp. (in: thermotogales)
TGTTCTTTTAGCTAAAGATAACTATTCTTTTACATATACATATACTGGAGGAGAGCAAAAGCTTTTGGGAATGCATGGTTCACTTACATATGAAGAATTGTATGTCCCGCTTATTTTTGTATAAATTTTTTCAAAGCAATATAATTAATAAAATCCCATTCTTGAATAGCCAAGGATGGGATTATTTTTTATATAAAGATTTATTCAAAATTTTATTGATTCTCAATTGCAATTGAAAAATTATAAAATATTAATAATATGTTAAATATTTATTTTTAAATAAAGAAAATAGCAAATAATTGGGTTTGTTTTCTTTATATTTTTTTATTAAAATTAAAAATAGCTTTAAAGAATAATATCGTAAATATGGTATATTAGGAGTCTTTATATCGGAAAATGATATTTGTATGAAATTAAAAATAATTTAGTATTTGGAAAAATATAATATTGTTTTTAATAAACAAAAATTAATAAAAATAGTATAAAAATTATTAAATATTAACATGTTAGTAAAATAAACAGGAATGTTTTTAGTCTATATTAAAAAGATAATGTTTATATGTTTTACACTTTTTAATAATACTAAAATGGTTGAGATAAAAAAATGTACCACGTGTTTTATTGAATGTAAGCTAAACAAATAAAAAATAGGGAAGATCATAGGATTAATAGTGTAAATTGGTAAAAGAGATAAGAATTTAGTAAGATAAAGAATTTTAATTAATTCTAAATTTTCTGAAAGGAGGGTTAGTATAAGATTTACTATAAGATTGTTAATTACTTTTTTGCTGGTTACTTTTGTTTTCCTTTCGTTTGCAGGAGAGATAGTTTCTTTGATTGAAGATCCAGGATGTAGTGTTAACTACTGTTCATGGTTTTATGTTGGTGATTTAAGATGGCAGGCGTTTGGTGAGGCAGAGCACTACAGTTCAAATGGAACACCACTTAGTGTAACATTGGAAGTTGATTTTACATGTAAAAGCCCCTACTTTGGTGTAACATTATGCCGTGGAAAAGCTGTTGTATCAAAAATTGGTACAGTAAGAGCCACATGTTATTGCACTCCTGCAGGAGAGGCTGCTATTTGTCTAGCTTCGTGCAGTTGTAGGGGTAGGTAAAATTTTTGGAGGTGAAAAAATGCTTGTTAATTTTTTTAACACACGTGTTGGATTTATAATGTTATTAATTGTATTTCTGACCATCTCATGTTTTGCACAACAATCTACAATTAGTGGTCAGTTCACAGAAACAAAAGCTGGCATGTTTTACACTTTTACACGTGTGGTTCAGCTTCATGATACTCCATTAACCTCTGTTTATGTACCATTTGATCTTTACGATGCAAGATTTGGTCAGATAACATTAAAAGGCGAAACTTTTGATGTTATAACCGGATTAAAAGATGGAGAAGAAATAATATTGGTAGATGGGAATAGAAATAAAAATTTTTCAGATGATGAAATCTATGCTCAAACATTGTCAGGAATGAACGTTAATACATATATTGTAAAACTTATATTCAGCGATGGAAGTGGTTATTATATTGCCTTGTGGCGTATAGAAGACAAATTATACTATTGTGGTATTACCAGAAGAGAAGGCATACTTTACGTGGGAGAGAAAAGCTATAAAGCAGCGATTGCTGAGACAGATTCAGATGGATGGTACACAAAAGATGCAATATTACTTATGGTAGATTTAAATGAAAATGGTAAATTTGATGGCCCGGAGTTTTTCAGAAAGTACTTAAAGATAGGAGAAGAATATTTTACGATAGAGAGTGTTACTAAAAACGGAGAAGCTATAGTCCTTGAAAAGTCTTCAACCTCTGTGCTTGTTCCATTTATAGGTGAAACATTTCCAGATATCTCTTTCGAAGAGGTAAGTGGAAAAACTATAAATCTAGGAGAAAAAGTGGGAGAGTGGAAAGTAATTTACTTTAATTTCTTAACCGCTTCAAAAGTGTCGAAGATAAATATGTGGCTTGATGCGTTTTCAGAATTTTTGAAAATGGGAGTAAGATCCTACGTACTACTTGTAGCTCCATCCTCTTGTAATTGCACATCATGTGAAGAGTGTTCATTGGATTTAGAATCTTTGGCAAAAAAGTATAAAGATATTACAATTGTTCCAATATCACGTGAGAAACTTGATGAGATAACAATTAGATTGAGATTGTTATATCCTGAAACTTTGATGGTAATATCTCCAGACAATGTGCTTGTTTATAGGACAAGTGCTGGAGTAGTAACAGAAGGAGTTATATGGAAACATACAATTACTATGCCAACAGTTGAACAAATTTCTAATTTGATAGAAGTGTTGGTAAAGAATTAAAATGAATTTGGAGTATTTTTGTTTTATAGTTTAGCTACCTAGCCAAAGTAAAGAGTAAGTTAATTTAGAATAAAAAAGGCTATACCTGCTAAAATTATTTTGTCTTAACATAGCAACCAGGAGATGCATATCCTGAAGAATATTAATCACTCTTAGCAGATAGAGGATACCAGCAATGGGAGTTTGTTTAAAAAATGAAAGGTAAAAATATTTGGAGAGAGAAATAGATAGGTTAATATATAGCAAAAGATTTGAAATAGAATTGTATATAGAAAGGCTGAAGCAGAGGATAAAGGTAAAGAAAATGTATGAAAAGACACTAAAGACACAAATTACATAAATAGCACTAGGGCAGTAGTTAACAATGTTAACACATTTTCTGCTCATTCTAAAATGATTTGATTAATTGACAAATGATTTTTACATTGGCCGGGGCATAAGTAGAAAATTAAAGAACTAGCAAAACAAAAAGGATGGAATAACTACTATTCCGTCCTTTTTGTTCTATAAATTTTATTTATTGGCTCCGGCGGAGGGACTCGAACCCCCAACCTAGTGGTTAACAGCCACCCGCTCTGCCTATTGAGCTACGCCGGAACTTATCAAAACCATTATATATTATACCATATTTCTCTTTTTTTGTCAATAATCCTTTTATTTAAGAGGGGTTAGCTTTTTTCATACAATAGAAAATATATCATATAATATGAAAAAGTCAATATTTGTATTTTGCTTAATCGAATAAAACTTTTTTAATTTTTTCGGGCTCCAGTCTAAATTTTGATCCTTTTCCCTGTAAAAAGTGATGCTTTTCAAGAAGGTGTATTGATAAATCACTATACATTATAGTTTCATTATTTTTGAGATTTTTAACGACTGCTACTTTTTTTCTAAAGATACCGTCTTCAAAGGGGCATGCAAGGAATCCTCTTGCTTCATATACAAAAATTTCGAAGTTTTCGTAAGTTATTGGTTCTCCCAGTCCTTTTTCTCCAACTTCAAGTAGTTTTTTCAATTTTTGTGCTACTTTATCAAAGTCGAGTTTTAAAGCAGCCATTTCTTGTTCATCCTGTAAAATTATATCAACCAGATTTCTATCATCTTCGCCCAAAAATCCTTCCGCTGTTATTACTCCAGGTTTCATATTTTCTTGAGCTTTAATCATTTCGGGAGACATTTTCATGATTTTCACCTTCCTATGCGAATTTATCGTAATACACATCTTTTATTCCATGTTCATTAAGTAATTTTTCACAGGCATTTATCATTCCAGGGCTACCACATAGATATCCCTCTTTTTTAGTGTTTTTGTCGACGACATTTTCTAAGTATTTAACCATTACATCAGTTATAAGGCCGACTTCACCGTTCCATTTTTCTGGTTCTATTGGTTCAGAAAGAGCAGGAATAAAATGGAAGTTGCTCCACTTTTTTTCTAAATCTTTAAAAAGTTCAACATAGAAAAGGTCTTTTTCAGTTCTTGCGCCAAAAAAGTACCATACGTTTCTATTTGTAATACCTCGTTCATACATATCAAGAACAATAGACTTAATAGGTGCCATACCAGAACCTCCTGCAACACAGATCATATCAGCATCCGTATCTCTCATGTAAAATTCACCGAATGGACCTATAACTTCAAGGTTGTCTCCTTCTTTTAGATAATTGTGTACGTAAGTTGTTGCTATACCACCTGGAACTAATCTAATTAGCAAATCTATTTCATCTTTTTTACTTGGAGTAGATGCAATTGAATATGCTCTTTGTGTAGGTTGCTTTATTTTATCATATGGCGGTACAACGATTTGAACGTATTGTCCTGCTTTAAAGTTTATCTCTTCTGGAAGTTTTATTCTTACTTCTTTTATATCATGTGTCACATCTTTGATTGAGACAACTTTACCTGTAAGCTTTTTAACATTAAAAAGTTCTTCTGGAAGCTGTATTTTTATGTCTTTTTTAACCTTTATCTGACAAGAAAGTCTTATATTTTCTTTTATTTCTTCTTCTGACATATAAGGAAGTTCTGTTGGAAGGTATTCTCCAACATCATTTAATACTTTAACTTTACATGCCCCACAACTTCCTCTGCCTCCACAGGCAGATGGAACAAAGATATTTTCAGAAGCAAGTGTAAAAAGTAAAGGTGAACCACCCTTTACTTTTAATTTTTTCTTTCCATTATTTATATCAATTTCTACTTCTCCATAGTTGTTTACTATTGAATCGACTATAACGATTAGAGCAGATAAAACAGATGAAACAATTCCAACGATTAATGGTGCAAGCCAAATATTCATACGATCACCCCTATTGAACATTTATCATTCCAGCAAAACCCATAAAGGCCATTGCCATTATTCCTATTGTAATGAGTGTAATTCCAACGCCTTTAAGAGGTGCAGGAACAGGTGCTTTATCAACTTTAATTCTGATAGCAGCTAGTAAAACTATTGCAAGCCACCATCCAAGACCTGAACCAAGGCCAAAAAAGATTGATTGTAAAAATGTATAGTTTCTAAGCTGCATAAATAGTGCAACACCTAAAATAGCACAGTTAACAGTTATTAATGGCAAAAAGATACCAAGGCTAATATACAAATTTGGTGCAGTTCGATCTATTACCATTTCAAGGATTTGAACAACAGCAGCGATAACAATAATATATATGATGTATCTTAGGTATTCTATTTGAAATGGTACTATGATGTATTTTTCAACTAACCAGTTAATAGCAGTTGTTATTGTCATAACCATCGTAACTGCCATACCAAGACCGTTAGATGACTTTAGACTTTTTGAGATAGATATAAACGAGCACATTCCAAGAAAGTTGGAAAGTAATATATTACTAGTAAAGATTGAAGCAAAAAATAGAACCAGAGGATTTATATTAGGATTCATTTGGCTCCCTCCTTTTTAAACCCTTTTACTATCCATATAAATAGTGCGAGCATGAAGAAAGCACTTGGCGGCATAATCATAATTGTCCAGGTTACAAAGTTTTCTGGCATGACTTTATAGCCAAAAATGGTTCCAAAACCAAGAAGTTCTCTAAAGAATGCAATTGCCACCAGTACTATCATATAACCAAAACCGCTTGTAATACCATCCCAAAATGAGATAAGTGGAGGATTTGATTGAGCAAATGCTTCGGCACGTCCCATGATGATACAGTTTGTTATTATAAGCCCGACATATGGTCCGAGTGCTTTACTTACATCTGGAAGGTATGCCTTTAAGATTATATCCACTATGATAACATAGAAAGATATTATTAATACCTGTGTAATCATTCTCACCTTAGATGGGATAAGATTTTTTAAAAGAGATACAGTAAGGTTTGAAAAACCTGTGACAAGCATTACGCCTATTGTCATGATAAATGTATTTTTTAAATTGTTAGTAACTGCAAGAGTCGAACAAATTCCAAGCACCAGTACAAAGACAGGATTTTCATACCAAGTATTTTTCAAAAATACTTCTTTAAATTTTCCCATACTACTCACTCCTTAGAGCGTTTCTAATTTTTTCGAGTGAATCGTTGATGATGTTTATAAAAAATCTCGAGGTAAGTGTAGCTCCGGTTATAGCATCTACAGAAGAATTTTCTTTGTTAAAATCAGTGGAAGCTCCAGAGACTTTGATTTTGATTTTATCTTTCACAAGTTCTCCTTTAAATTGTTGTTTAAACCAATCTTCTTCAATTCTTCCTCCAAGACCAGGTGTTTCATTTTGTGAAATTATGTCTATTCCGATAATTCTATCTACGTTTTCATTAACTGAAATGACGCCAGTTATTGTTCCCCAAAGGCCGCTCCCAGAAAAAATATATGAATATATTTTTTCTCCATTTATAGTGGTTGTATAAAATTTCAATCCTCCTATTTCTATTTGATCAATCTTAGAATTAAAAATTTTAATTGCATCCTTTTCGTCTTTGTATTCAATTCCCATTGAGTTTAATATTGCACGTATTTTTGAAAAGTTTTGATTTTCAAGTACTTTGTCATAAGTCATTGAGTTTATGATTGAAAGGATCAAGACGAACAAAAACGAAATAACAAAAGTAAATATTATAGTGTATATCTTATTTTCTTTCATTTTTTCACCTTCTTTGTTACGTGATCCAAAAATGGTGCAAAGGTATTGCCTAAAAGTACTGCAAAGCTTGTTCCTTCTGCAAAGAGTGAAAATGTTCTGATAATCACAATTGAAACTCCAATAATTATTCCATATATAACTTGTGCCTTTGAATTTTTTGGGGCAGTGATTGGATCTGTTGCAATGAATACTGATACAAACAATAAGCTTCCAGATAGAAGTGCAAAAATAGTAGGTGGTGCAGAAGGAATAAATATGTCAAAAAGGGCGGTTAAAATAAATGCACTTGAAATTGTAGAAATTATTATTTTCCAGCTGGCAGTTTTTGTAAAAATTAAATAAATTGCGCCAATAATTATTAAAAATATTGCACTTTCACCAATAGATCCTGCTCTAAACCCTAAAAATAGATCTTTTAAACTTAATGTTTGTGATTCTTTTAAAAGTGCAAGTGGAGTTGCGGATGTTGTTACATCAAGACCAAACGAGCCAAATTTTGGGATCATCCAACCATTTGTCATATATGATGGAAAGGCAATATAGACAAATAATCTTGCTGTGATTGCAGGATTAAAGATGTTTCTTCCAAATCCACCGTATGCCTCTTTTGCAAATACTATACCAAATATGATACCTATTGTTGCAATCCACCATGGTGTAAGTGGTGGCAGAGAAAGGGTATATAGCATACAGGTTACTAAGACTGCTTCTGAAACTTTTTTTCCTTTCTTTTTTTCAAAGATATATTCAGAAAGAATTCCAAAGGTAAAAACAAATAAACTTAGCCAAATAAGTCTAACGCCATAGAAAAAAAGCGAGTAAATATATATTGGAATTAAAGCATATAAAACTTTTCGCATCATTGGCTGTTTTTGAAATAAAGCCATTTTCTATCACTCCTTGTACGTTTTTTCAAGAAGAAAAGTCCAGGTTTTAACCTGGACTTTTAAAAGAATTTATAAGTCTTATATTTTGCTGCCCTCACTGTAAATATCAAATTCATCGTCTTCTCTTAATCTAAGAGTGAGTTTTTTCATGTGCTTTTTTTCTTCTTCAATAACTTTTTCAATTGCGCTATTGTCAGGAACAAGCATTTTAATATCGTTGTAGAATATTATAGAGTCTTTTTCAACCTCAATTGCAAGTTTAATCGCTTCTTTTACACTTGTTGGAATTTTTTCAATTGTAAGTTTTGGGAAAATTACATCTTCAGCAAATGCCTTTAAATAGCCAACTTCTTCTTCATTGAGGTTTAAGTTTTTTTCATCTTTAAAGCCTGATAGGATTTCTTCAAATATCCTTGCATGTTCTCTTTCTTCATTTGCAAGTTCAAGGAATAAATCCTTTAGAGCCCCACTTGATACATTTGAAAGTTTTTCATAATATGAATAGCCTGCACCTTCAATTTTTAATGCAACACCTAAAAGTTCATTGATTGTCATAATATCCCCTCCTTGAGTCTACTCTACAGTATATATTATACAACTTTTTTTCAAAAATAAAAATGCTGTTAAATATGTTATAATTATCTTAGGGGTAGATTAAATGGTTAAAATAGCTTATTTTTCGGGAACAGGAAATACGGAATTTGTTGCAAAAAAGTTGGCAGAAAAATTAAAAAGTAACAATAAAATTGTGTAATTAGAAGAAATTGTATTAAAGAATTTAAAAGTTATTTCTTTAAAAAATATAAATTTATTAATTTTACTCTCTCCTGTTCACTCATTTGACCTTCCTTGGCCTGTATATAGTTGGGTTAAAAAAATTAATGATTGTTTAGGGCTTAATACCGCTATAGTCTTAGTTTCTGCAGGTGGCTTTATTCCTGAAAATAGTGCTGCTCATTTAAAATTGAAACATCTTCTATTAAAAAAAGGTTGTAATATTTTATATGAAGATATGGTAACGATGCCGTTAAATTGTTTTTCAGGAATGAAAGAGCAAGAGATAAAAGAAATTTTGCGAAATTTACCTAATAAAATTGATGATATTGTTGATAATTTACTAAAAGAAAAAAGAAAAGTTTTAAAACCTACACTTAAGGGACTAATTTTATCTAAATTTTCAATATTTGAAAAAATTTTTTCAAAGCTTTTTGCAAAAGGTTATAAAGTTAATGATAATTGCAATCTATGTGGTTTTTGTATTAAAAATTGCCCGACAAATAATATTTCAATAAAAAACGGTAAGGTACATTTTGATTTTAATTGTGCACTTTGTTTGAGGTGCATATATGGTTGCCCTCAAGGAGCAATCATTCAAAGAATGTTTCCATTTATGATTATTAAAGATGGATACAAACTTGAAAATTATTTAAATAAGTTTGGAGGAGATTTAAATGGCAAAGAAGATTAATAAAAATCTTAGCGAATTTGAAAAATTTGTTTTGTTTGAAAAAGGTACGGAAAGACCTTTTAGTGGAAAATTTGAAGATCATTTTGAAAAGGGAATATACGTTTGTAAAAATTGTGGAATTCCCCTTTACAATTCATCTTCAAAATTTAATTCAGGGTGTGGGTGGCCTGCATTTGACGATGAAATACCGGGTGCGATAAAAAAGCAAGTGGATAGAGATGGAATTAGAGAAGAGATAGTGTGTTCATATTGTGGAGCACATTTAGGCCACGTTTTTTATGGAGAAGGTTTTACTGAGAAAAATGTAAGACATTGTGTTAATTCAGTATCACTTGATTTTGTACCGGAAGGAGAAAAGCCGTTAATAGATAGAATATTTTTTGCAGGTGGATGTTTTTGGGGAGTAGAATATTTATTTAGGAAACTTGAGGGAGTTGTTGATACAAGGGTAGGTTACATGGGTGGAAGAAGAAAAAATCCTACATACGAACAAGTTTGTACAGGTGTAACAGGTCATCTTGAAACGGTAGAAGTAATTTTTGACCCAAAAAAGTTAGATGAAGAAACTTTGATAAAGTATTTTTTTGAAATCCATGATTTTACACAAGAAAATGGTCAAGGTCCAGATATTGGGGAGCAGTATAAAAGTGCTATTTTTTATACAAATGATCTTCAAAAAAAGATTTCTGAAAAATTGATAAAAGCATTAACGAAAAAGTATGATGTTGTAACACAACTTAAAAAGGCAAGTGATTTTTGGGTAGCAGAAGATTATCATCAGCAATATTACGAAAAGACAGGAAAAACTCCTTATTGTCACGTAAGATTTAAGTTATTAAAAACATGGGATGGAATAATTTGAACTTGGAGGTAAAATGATGCTTTTTTACGTAGCCTTTTTGATTATCTCTTTATATTTTCTTTTAAATAAAAATAATGCATTGCTTAAAAGTAATAAAAAGCTTGGTTCTAATTACAAAATCTCTGTAATCATTCCTGCTAGAAATGAAGAAAAAAATATTGAAAAGATTTTAAATAGCGTTAGAAATCAGACATTAAAGGTACATGAAATTATAGTTGTAGATGATGCATCAGAAGATAATACAGCAAAGGTTGTAGAAAAATTCCAAGAGGTTAAATTGATACAACTTGAAGATTCTCCAAAGCAAGGTTGGAATGGAAAATCATGGGCTATATGGAATGGATATATTAATTCATCAGGTGAATTGCTTTTATTTGTTGACGCTGATGTTGAACTTGAAAGAGAAGCTATTGAAACTTTAGTTGAAAAGTTTATCAAATACAAAGGACTTATTTCTGTATGGCCTTATCAAAGATTTGAGAAATTCCATGAACACTTTACTTTAGTTTTCAATCTTGTGATTATTTATTTGAGTAATCTTATTGGTACTTTTTCAAGAAAACCAAAAGGAGCATTTGGACCAGTAATTTTAACAAGTAGAAAAGATTATGAATTTGTTGGAGGACATAAGGCAATAAGAGATAGTGTTTTAGATGATATAAAGCTTGGAAAACTTTATTCAAAGAGTAATATAAATGTGAAAAATTTTCTTGGAGGAAGATACATAAAATTTAGAATGTATCCACAAAATCTTAGGCAACTTTATGAAGGATTTAGTAAAAATATGGCGTCTGGTTCAATTAGTGGAGGTTTTTTTAATTTAATAATAGCGATTTTGTGGACCTTTGGAATTTTTAGTGCGCTATTTACATTTGATAGATATTTTGTCTACAGGTATTTCTCTGTTGTTGTTTTTTTGTATTTGCTTTCAAAGAACTTAGGTGATTATAAATGGTATGATTACATCTTTTTTCCTATACATCTTTTGTTTTTTACTGTTACTTTTTTTAACTCTCTATATAGAAAGCTTTTTTTACATAGTGTTGTTTGGAAAGGAAGAAAGATAAATGTTTGAATTTTTTATTGTCATTTTACAATTTTTATCAGGTTCAATGATGTATTCTTATCTTTTGGGGAAAATTTGTGGTGTTGACATTAGAGTTTTAGGTGACGGAAATCCAGGCGTTTCAAATTTATGGAAAATGAAAGGATGGAAATTTGGACTCATTGGACTTTTTTTAGATTTTTCAAAAGGTTTTTTCCCTGTTATTTTATTTAAAGATCATTTAAATTACTGGGTTTATATTATTGCTTTATCTTTTTCTGTTTTAGGGCATGCATTTAGTCCATTTTTAAACTTTAAAGGTGGTAAAGCAATAACTACTAGTTTTGGTGTTTGGACTGCTGCAACTATTTGGAAAGCACCAATTATAATGGGGAGCGTATTAGTTATTTTAAAGACCATTTTTAAAAATAAAAAGTCTTCTGATTTTGACTTTTTGATTTTTTTGTTTGGATTTTTATCTTTAATTCCTTATATTATGTATGAAAAGAGTTTGTATTTATATTATTTGTATTTTTTTAATTTTTTTGTTGTTATTTTAAAGCATAGAAAGGAGATAAAAAATATTTGGAGGGATTTACTTGGAAGAATATAGAATAAGAGATTTAGAACATCTAAAGCAATTATGGGAAAAAACTTACAATACTGATGGGAAACCTGATTGGTCACATCTTTTACCTTATTATGATGACAATATTCATTTTAGAGATTCAATTCAGGAAATATATGGATTGAAAGATTTTAGTGAGATGGTAAAGAGGTTAACAAAGCGTTCCAAAAAACTTGAAATGAAAATAGTAAATGCTGTTCAAAATGGCAATATTATGTTTCTAGAATGGGAAATGACTATACTTTTTAAAAAAACAAAAACATCGGTAGTCTACGGTGCAAGTAGGGTAAAGTTAAACGATACAGGAAAGATAATTGATCAAAGAGATTATTATGATCTTTGGGGAGATATATTTGATAATATACCATTTCTTGGAAAATTATATCGAAAATTTATGAGGAAGGTGTTTGGATAGATGAATAAAATAAGGCAGTATTGGAAAGAGTACAAGTGGTCCAATGTTTTTCAAATGATTAGGAATATGAAACAAGAGGTTAAAAAATGCGAAAAAAGAGCCGATGGTAAATTTGTAGTAATTACAGGTGCAACTTCTGGAATAGGTTATCATGCTGCTATGAAATTTGCTTCAATGGGGGCAAATTTGTTAACAATTAATAGAAACAAAGAAAAATCAGAAAGATTAAAAGAAGAAATTTTAAATAAGTATCCTGTAGAATTTGATTATTATATATCAGATTTGAGCATTTTGGAGGATATTTACAGAGTTGGAGAATTTTTAAACAAATTGGATAAGGATATTGATATTTTGATACACAATGCTGGTGTTTACAATACAAAGAAAAGGATAACAAAAGATGGTTTTGAAGAAACTTTTGTGGTCCATTTTATTGCACCGTTTATAATAAATAACATGCTTTTGGAAAAATTTAATAGGCAAGGAAAAGGAAGAATAATTTTTGTAAGTTCAGAGGGTTATAGATTTGCTGTTTGGGGTCCGAACCTTGATGATTTGATGTTTAAAAGGACAAAATATTCTGGTTTGAAGGCATATGGTTCTGCAAAAATATGTCAGATTTTAACCATGCATATTTATGCAAAGTTGTTGAAAGGCCCTACCATAATAGCGATGCATCCAGGTATGGTGAGGAGTAACACTGGGCGTGACAACGGAAAGTTATATAAAATTTTTAAGAAAACTTTAGATAAGCTTTCCGATTCGCCTGAAATTTCAGCTGAGGCTTTATATTATCTTGGAGTTTCTGAAGAGCTTGAGAATGTTACTGATAAATTTTATCATCTTACAGTTGAGGAGGAATTAACTCCTCCCGCAAGGGATATGGAAGTTGCTGTAGAATTATGGAAAAAAACTTTGGAATTAGTAAAATTTTGCGAGGTGGTAACATGCAAGAACGAGAAGTTATTGTTGTTGGAGGAGGAATTTCAGGTTTAACTTCTGCAGTGTATCTTGCAAAAGCTGGAAAAGACGTCTTACTTATAGAGAAAAATGAGAAATGTGGAGGTTTATTTAACTCTTTTGAAAGAGAAGGTTTTAGATTTGATGGTGGAGCAAAAGCAGTTGTTAATTCTGGGCTTATAAAACCTATGATAGAGGAGCTAGGTATTGATTTAAAATTTTTAAAAAATCCTATAACTTTGAGAGTTGAAGACAGACAAGTGATTGTTAATGATGAAGAGAGCATTAACGAATATTCAAATATATTAAAAGAACTTTATCCTCAAAGTTCGATTTACGTGGACAATATAATAAATGAAATAAAAAAGATTATATCTTACATGAAAATTTTATATGGTGTTGATAATCCACTTTTTAAGAAAGAAAATGTATTTTTGAAAATTCCTGGATTTTTGATATATATCTTTAAATTTTTAAATACAATTTTTAAGATAAATGCCCTTCAAATGCCGTATGAAGATTTATTAAATAAATTATCAAAAGATCAATCATTAAATGATATAATTGGACAACACTTTTTTAAAAACACACCTGCATTTTTTGCATTAAGTTATTTTGCGCTTTTTAACGATTATTTATATCCTGAAGGAGGAATGGGGAATTTAAGTTGTAAAATAGCTCAGAAAATTTTAGAGCTTAATGGAGAAATTAAATACAATACAAAGATTGTAAAGATTATACCTGATATGAATCTAATTGTTGATGAAGAAGGTAATGTGTACAAATACAAGTATTTGGTATGGGCAGGAGATTTGAAGTATTTTTATAAAAACATAGAGGCAACGATAATAAAATCAGAAAGTTAAAAGAAAAAATTCTAAATTCAAAAGGAGCAGAGTCAGTATATAATGTATATCTGGCCGTTGACAAATCTCCTTTAGAATTTTCAAAAATTGCCTCGGGCCATATTTTTTATACTCCTGAAAGAAAAGGGCTTGGAATTTTAAGAAATACGTCTGAAATATTAAATAATTGGGATAATCTTAGCAAAGAAGAGAAAATTAATTGGATTGAAAAATATTGTAGATATAATACCTTTGAAATTTCAATACCATCTCTCAGAGACAAAACAGCATCGCCTGAAAGTAAAACGGGTATAAATGTAAGCTTCCTTTTTGATTATGAGATTACTAAGAAAATATCTGAGGAAGGTTGGTATGAAGAGTTTAAAGAAAAAGTTGAGGATATCGTTTTAGAAATTTTAGAAAAACTTTATGGAGATTTGAGAAATAATCTCATATTTAAATTTTCAGCAACTCCTTTAACTTTTGAAAAATATGCACTTACTTCTGAAGGATCAATTGTAGGTTGGTCTTTTGAAAATGAAATTCCCGTGGAAAATAAGATTATAAATCTTTCAAGATCGGTAAAAACACCTTTTAAAAATATTTTTACAGTAGGAAAGTGGGTAATTAGTCCTGCCGGTGGTCCTACTGCTATAATGACTGGAAGAATTGTTGCAAAAATAATAAGTAAAAGGTGATAAAATGAAAAAAGTTGTAATTGTGGGTGGAGGTATCTCGGGTTTAACTGCGGGGTGTTTTTCACAAGGAGATATTACAATTATAGAAAAAAATGAAAAATGTGGTGGCCTCGTTAATTCTTTTGTAAAAGATGGATTTAGATTTGAGGGAGGAGTTAGAGCACTTTTAAACTCAGGTATAATTTTTCCAATGCTAGAAAAATTAAACTTGGCATTAGATGTTTTGCCTAACTATGTTTCTGTAGGTGTTGAAGATAAAATTATTGATGTTAAGTCTAAAGAAAATATAAAAGACTATGAAATAATGTTAAAATCACTTTATCCAGAAAATACAAATGAGATTTCTAATTTTATAAAAGTTGTTAAAAAAATGGTGGATTATATTGAAATACTTTATAGTGTAAAAAATCCTCTTTTTGCAGACAAAAGTGAATACTTCAAATATCTCCCTTGGATTTTAAAAGCGTTAAAAGTTTTTATGGCAATGAAAAGTATGAGCATTCCTGTAGAAAAATATCTGAAAAAATTTTTCGAAAATAATTCTTTGATAGATATCATAAGCCAGCATTTTTTCAAAAATATTCCAGCTTTTTATGCATTGAGTTATTTTTACATATATACGGATTATTTTTATTTAAAAGGTGGTCTTGGGACTTTTCCAAAAAAACTAGAAGAATATTTTTTGAAGGAAAAGGGAGAGATACTTTACAATACAAAGGTTGTTTCGGTTGATGTAGAAAAAAAGGTTGTTTTAGATCAAAACGGGAAAAAATATCCATACGATATATTAATTTGGGCGGCTGATTTAAAAGAGTTATATAAGATGGTTAATTTGACAAGCAGAAAGTTTTTGAAAGAAAAAGAAAAAATTTTAAATGGAAAACCGGCAGAATCTGTTTATACGCTTTATTTAGCAGTTGATGTTCCACCTGAAGAATTTAAAAGAATTTCTCATGGTCATTTTTTCTATGCACCTTGCAAAAAAGGTTTAGGAGATATTCATAGAAAAGAGATAAAAAATTTAATATCATATGGTACAAAAAAGGATATATTAAATTGGATAAAAAGATTTGTAAAGTATAATACATTTGAAATATCAATTCCAGTTTTGAAGGATGAAACTGCTGCCCCAAAAGGTAAGACTGGAGTTATTGTAAGTGTGCTTCTTGATTATGAAATAGTAAAAAAAGTTTATGATGAAGGTTGGTATGAAGAATTCAAAGAGAAAATGGATGAAGCTTTTATAGATGTCCTTTCAGATTCAATATATCCGTTTTTAAAAAACAATATACTCTTTAAATTTTCATCTAGTCCAATTTCAATACAAAATTATGCTAATACAAGTGATGGTTCTATTATAGGTTGGGGGTTTGAAGAAAAAGCGCCTATAAAGAATAATTTTCAAAAAGCTGCCTTAACATCTATTCCACATGTTTACAAAGCGGGAAAATGGGCCTATACTCCATCTGGAGTTCCAATGGCTATTTTAACTGGAAAGATAGCCAGCAAGTATACTTGGGGGTATATTAGATGATTAAAAATCAATGGTATATAGTTATGTCTTCAAAAGAATTAAAAAAAGGAAAATTAGTTGGAGTTACAAGATTTGGCGAAAAATTGGTGTTTTGGAGAAGTAAAGATGGTAGAGTAAACTGTATTTCAGATATTTGTTGTCACAGGGGAGCTTCTTTATCCCATGGGAGATTATTAGAGAATGATAGAATAATGTGTCCTTTCCATGGATTTGAATATGATACAGATGGTAAAGTAAAAGTGATTCCAGCCTTTGGAAGAAATGTTGAAGTTCCTGAAAGGTACAAAGTGAAAAAATATTACACCTATGAAATAGCTGATTTTATTTGGGTTTGGTATGGTGATGGAGAACCAACTCATATTCCAAAATATTTTGATGATATATCTGAAGAATTTTCATATAGTGAATTTACACAAGTTTGGAATGTTAATTATACCCGTGCGATTGAAAATCAACTAGATGTTGTTCATGTTCCTATAGTTCATTACAATACTATTGGAAAAGGCAATAGAACAGTTGTTGATGGCCCAATAGTGAAATGGCAAAATGAAACAATGTTTTACTTTTACGTTCACAACCGGGTAGATGATGGAACACCTGCAAAGAAACCTGATGAGATTGATATAAATGATATTAGTAAAGTTTATTTAGAATTTAAATTTCCAAACTTTTGGCAAAATCATATTCTTGATAAATTGAGAGTTACTGCTGCTTTTGTTCCAATTGATGAAGAGCACACAAAAATTTACTTGAGATTTTATGTTGCTTTTACAAAAATAAGGTTTATTAACAAAATTATAAGCTCCATTGGTAATATTTTCAATAGAATAGTATTGAATCAAGATAGAAGAGTTGTAGAAACTCAAATTCCTAAAAAGACGGAGTTAAAAATGAATGAAAAGCTTATTTTAGGAGATTTGCCTATAATTGAGTATAGAAAGAAAAGGGAAGAATTAAAACTGGGAAATGGGGATTGATAATATTTTAATTTATCATCCAGAAAGTTACCATGGAGAAGGTAAAAAAAATTTTTTTGAAGGTTGGTATTTTAAAAACACAAGCTCAAATGGCTCATATGTCTTTGCTATTATACCTGGAATATCAATTGGAAGTGATTCCCATTCTTTTATCCAGGTAATTGACAATAGAGGTTATTCAAAATATTTCAGATTTGAATTTAGTGATTTTAAATTTTCGAATAAACCGTTTTGGGTTAAGATAAAGGACAATTATTTTTCACTTGAGAAAATAAAGATCAATCTTGAAAACTTTGAAGGGCAATTAATATTTAAAGGTTTAAAACCATGGCCTGTAAGTATATTTAGCCCAGGAGTGATGGGGCCTTTTGGATTTTAAATTTTCTTGAGTGCTATCACGGAATTCTTAGTTTTAATCATAAGGTGAGAGGGTATTTAAAAGTAAATGGAAAAGAGATAGATTTTAATAATGGAAAAGGTTATATTGAAAAAGATTGGGGAATTTCTTTTCCAAAATCATGGATTTGGAGTGCATCAAATGATTTTGAGAAAGATGAATCAATAAGTATATCAATAGCAACCGTACCTTTTTTTAGAAATTATTTTGTGGGATTTATTATTGGATTGTATGTTAGAGGTAAATTGTATAAGTTTACTACTTACAATGGTTCAAAAATTAAAAATTTAGAAATATTTGAAGATAGAATTTTCTTAACTGTACAAAAGAGAAAATATAAGATGAATGTTGAAATTATTAAATCAGAAGGAAATATTTTAATAGCTCCAAGACAAGGAGAAATGGTTGAAAGAATAAGTGAAAGTTTGAACGCAAAAGTTAAAGTAAAACTTTACAAAGGCAATGAGCTTTTATTTGCCGGAATTGGAAAAAACGCAGGTTTGGAGGTAGTTGGGAATATAATTGATGATATGAAAATTAGGTTATAAGGTTATAAAAAAT
>NZ_JAIHAP010000036.1:0-17051 GCF_020054775.1 Thermosipho sp. (in: thermotogales)
ACTCCATCCAAGAATTGCAAGATAATTTAGCAAAGCTTTATTTAAAAATCCATTTTCTTTAAAGAAATCAACAGAAGTACCTCCGTGCCTTTTACTAAGTGGAGTTCTATCATTTCCAAGAATTAATGGAATATGCATAAAAACAGGGTGTTGCCAATCAAAAGCATTATATATAAGTATTTGTTTTTGCGTATTTGAAAGGTGATCTTCACCTCTAAATACGTGTGATATTTTCATTAGATGATCATCAATTACAACGGCAAAATTATACGTTGGAAATCCATTGGATTTTATTATAATAAAATCGTCTACAAGATTGTTGTCAAATATCATTTCACCTTTTAATAGATCATTAAAGCTCGTGTTTCCTTGTTTTGGGATCTTAAATTTTACAACAATTGAGAAATCTTCTTTGTTTGCATATTTTTCAGGAAATTCGTAAGATTGTTCAATTTCTTCTTGGCCGTGATAGACTGCATAATATGCTTTTTTTTCGCTTATAAGGATATCAACATATTTCTTGTAAATATCAATTCTTTCACTTTGACGATAAGGTCCAAAATTTCCTCCAACATCTGGACCTTCATCCCAATCAATCTTAAGCCATTTAAGAGCATTTAATATTTTTTCTTCAAATTCTTTTTTAGAACGTTCTGTATCTGTATCTTCAATTCTGATTATAAACTTTCCATTGTTTTTTCGAGCAAACATCCAATTAAATAATGCAGTTCTTGCGCCTCCGACATGAAGATAGCCCGTAGGACTTGGGGCAAATCTTAATCTAAGCATTTAATCATCCTCCTAAAATAGTTCATCTAATATTTTTAAGTCCAGGGTAATATTAAATATAAAATCACTTACCATTTTCTTTCTTAACAAAAAGCCACTTGAATCTTTTGTTAATGGAATAGAAGCACAAAAATACAAAGTATTATCTTCAAAAGCTATAGTATAAAATGGAAACATTTGAGGAATTTTCCAAGATAGCATTGATTGCTGAGAATAAAGTATCTTCTTTTTATTTTGCAATCTTCTTAGCTCAAAAACGTTTAGTCTTTCAACTTTTGCGACATTTTTTGAGAATTTTTGAAAGTTTTTTGAGAGTATAGAATAATTTTTGAAATTAGCTTTTATTAGTTTTTTAATGGTTTTAAGGTGATCCTTTTCCATATTTCTATCTATTATAAAAAAAACTTCATCAATTTTTTGCTTTTTAATAGATTTTATAATTGTCTTTAAATTTTCAAAATTTTTCACAAAAGCAATTGAAAAACTTAATTTGTCTTTTTTTTTCTTTTTTAAGATAAACATATTTCACCCACTTATAATCGCAGTTATTAAATTATTTGGAACAATTTCAAACATTCTATCTTTTTCTGTGACAACTTCGGTAAATTTTGTTTGATCAGCAATTACAAAAAAAGGTTTATCAAAATTTTTTGAAAGTATAGCTAAAAGTTTTGATCCCACTTTATTTATGACACCATTTTCGCCTATACTATCGGCACCAATTAATACATAATCGCAGTTTTTTATATACCTGTGAACTTCAAAATCGTTAATAAGATACACATTTTTCTTGTAGTTTAATAGATTCTTGTATAGTATTTTTCCTTCTCCACCTGGATTTGATTCTGGGATATAGATTTCTAATTTTTTGTTATGAGTTTTGAAAAAGTATTCTAAAGTTCTGCTATTACTTATCGTCATTACTTTTGCGTCAAAATTTAAAAATTTTTTGGCATTTTTAATAGTATTTTCAAAAGTTGTATCAAGTATTTCTTTTATATTATTTATATCTTTATTTTCTTTAATCATCTTGTATATCCATTTAATAACCTGCATTTCAGGTTTTAATTTTATCATTTCCTTTAATATAGATTCTTTATCTTCTATATTTTTAATATTTTCAAGTATCCATTCTGCAATTTCGTGTGAACCTTGAATTGTTAATTTTTTGAAATTTTCAATCAATCCAATAACTCCCTTCTAAAGCTACGTTTAGAAGCTTCTTTTAAAGAGAGATTATCAAAAAAAATTTCGTTAGATTCAGATAAATATTTTTCAATTTCTAATTGTTTATTGTCGTATGAATTAAACCAACTTTCAAATTTTTTATGGTATCTGACTTTTTTAATATTTAATCTTGTAATAATTTTATTCATCGCTTTTGATTTTGTCATATCTCCAAAAGAAGGGTGATATGGTCCTGCTACTATTTGATTTTTTTGATTTTCTGGTACAAAATATCCAAGTCTAATTACTTTAGCTCCATACTGATAAATTAACAACAACATTTCTGATGCAATGTTTACCGCTTCATCTAATGTTAATGGATTGTATTTTCCTTCTAAATATAGTTTTTCAAGTTCTGTATTTTTGAATATAATTGTAGGATGAATTCTAAACATTTTTACTCCAAGATTTAAAAGTTCTTGTATTGATAGTAGATCTTTTTTTATATTGTCATTCAAAAGTCCTATCATTAAGTGTGCAGAAATTTCAAAACCAAATTCTTTTAGCAAGTTTACTGCGTTCAAGTTATCTTTTCTACTATGCCCTCTATTTGCAGCAGAAAGAACGTCATCAAACATGCTTTGTATACCAATTTCAACAGTTTTAACATTATTTTGCTTTAAAAATTTTAAGTTTTCATAATCTAGCTCATCAGGTCTTGTAGAAATTCGTATTGGAGTATCAGGATAAAATTTTCTCACTAGAGCAATTAATTCTTTTTGCTTTTCAAGGGGGATTGCGGTGAAAGTCCCTCCATAAAAAGCAATTTCTTCAGGTGATTTGTCAAGAAAAAAAGAAAGAGTATTAATT
Organism: Thermosipho sp. (in: thermotogales); assembly: GCF_020054775.1. Lineage (NCBI taxonomy): Bacteria > Thermotogati > Thermotogota > Thermotogae > Thermotogales > Fervidobacteriaceae > Thermosipho > Thermosipho sp. (in: thermotogales). Next base: position 2,827 of record NZ_JAIHAP010000036.1, read on the forward strand.
AACTCTTTTTTTGTTGGCATTTTTTCACCCGTCATAGTATATTGATTACAAAAAATGCATCTGCTTTTACAACCAAAGTTTGGTAAAAAAATTGAAAGTATCATTGAAGAAGTTCCTTTACAATCTTACTTACAACTGAGCCATCAGCTTTTCCTTTTACTTTTGCCATTAAGTTTTTCATAACAAGGCCAAACTCTTTTTGAGTAGCGTTTAATTCTTCAATGATTTCTTTTACCATTTTTCTAATTTCATCTTCACTTAACATTTCTGGAGCATATCCTTTTAAAACTTCTAATTCTTGTTCTTCTTCTTTTGCTAAATCTTCCCTGCCTGCCTTTTTATATGCTTCAATTGATTCTTGTCTTTTTTTCATTTCTTTTAAGACTAGTTTTTCAATTTCTTCGTCACTAGCTTCTCCTATTTTTTCTACTTCAAAGTTTTTTATAGCGGAATTTAAGAGCCTAAGTACCCTAACTTTAATCTCGTTTTTTTCTTTCATAGCTTGTTTTAGGTCTTGCATTATCTTTTCTTTTAGCATTAAAATACCTCCTTACTTTTCAAGTTCTACTATTTTATTTATTCTTCTTTCGTGTCTTCCACCTTCAAAATCTGCATTCAAAAATTCTTCCACAATCCATGTTGCAAGTTCAAATCCTATTAATCTTCCAGGAAGGACCAATATGTTTGCATTATTATGATTTCTTGCAAGTTTTCCCATTTCAGGTATCATACAGAGAGCTGCTCTTATTCCCTTAATTTTGTTTGCAGCAATTGACATTCCAATGCCTGTACCACATATGAGTATTCCAAAATCAGCATCTTTATTTACAACAAGTTTTCCAACTTCTTTTGCATAATCAGGATAATCTACACTTTCGGTACTATTTGTTCCTACATCTATAATCTCAATTCCTTTTTTAGATAAATAATCTACAAGTTTATTTTTTAGCTCAAAACCTGCGTGATCCGAACCTATTGCAATTTTCATTTTTTCCCTCCTATTAACTTTTTAGAAAATCTATAGCGGCTTTTATTGTTTCTTTTATATTTAATACTCTATCTAGGCTAGTAAGTCTTAAAAGATTTTTAATATTTTCATTCATATTAACAAGCACAATTTCTCCGCCTTGAAGTTTGAAACTCTTGTGAAGACCTACTAGAATTCCAAGTCCAGAGCTATCAATGTATTTAAGGTGTGAAAGATCCAAAATACAATACTTTTCTCCGTTATTTAAAATATTTTCATGGATAAATTGCTTCATTTTGTAAGCATTAGATATATCAATTTCTCCTGTTATTTTGACAACTGGAATATTTTCTAACTTAGTAACTTCGTACATGAAATTCACCCCCTTAATATATTCTTATAACCCCAACAAGTTTACCTATTACTTTAACATCTTTTGCATCACAAATTATAGGTGACATGCTGCTGTTTTCCGGCACAAGTTCTACCTTATCATTTTTATGATAAAACCTTTTTAAAGTGACTTTGTTGTCGAAAACGACAGCTGCTATTTGACCGTTTGGTATCCTATATTGCTTTTTAAGGATAACATAATCTCCATCAATTATATGTGCTTCTATCATACTCGTTCCTTCAACCCTTAGCGCAAAATAATTTCCATATCCATTAATCATCCTGACTGGTATTTCTATTTCTTCATCTACTAGTTCAAACATTTCAATTCCTTGCCCTGCTGAAATCTTTCCTTTAACTGGTATTGAAACGGTTTCGGGCCTTTTAACAAGAGAAATTGATCTTGAATTTTTGGGATTCCTTGTTATATAGCCTTTTTTTTCTAAAGCTAAAACATGTATATGTGCCCCTCTAGGGGTTAATTTAAAATGTTTTGCAATATCTCTAATTGATGGTGAATAACCATTTTGTTGAATGTAGCTAGTGATAAAATCTAAAACCATTTTTTGACGATTTGTTAGTTCTTTCATATATCAAACACCACCTTTATTGAGAGCTTATTAGCTTTTTTTCAATTTTTAGATTGTGATACGTAAGTGCTTTAAAAGTTTCACCTTCTATCTTACTGTATGAGCAAAAAGTAGTTTTGTATTTTTTATCTTTTTCAATCTTTACTGGAAAATATCCTAATTCTATAGCTGCAATCCAGTCATTTACAATATCAAATACTCCATCTTCATTTTCTTTTATATCATATTCCTGAACTTTAGCTATGTTACAATTTATATTTTCTACCTTGTATGTATCATGGATTATTTTTAAAATATCTTCCAGAAGGCCTAAAAATGTATCATTCACTATTTCAAATGCAATATCTGCTGTGTGATCAATTTCCCTATACATCATCCTCGCCTCTTATAACAGCAAAGTCTGCTATTTCATCATCTTCGGATAGATTAACTAATTTTACTCCCTTTGTGACTCTCCCAAGAGGTCTTAAACTGTCTAAATTAATTTTCAAAGTCATACCGTTTTTTGTAAAGATCATCATGTTTTCGTTTCCTAAAACATGGGTTACACCTACAATATGTCCGGCTTTAGAGATGTCCGAAATATTTTTTATACCAAGGCCACCACGCTTTTGTATTCTATACTGAGAAGTTTCTGTTAACTTTCCGTAACCTTTACTTGTTACAGTTAAAAGATAATGTTCATCATCCATTAAAAGTGAAGAACTCACCACAGCATCATCATTTGAAAGCCTTATTCCAATAACACCCATTGCGTTTCTTCCCATTGTTCTAACTTCAGAAATTGGGAATCTAATACACAATCCATTTTTTGTTGCAATTAATATAGTTTGGTCTGGATTATCAATTTTTTGTACAGAAACAAGTAAATCATCATCATCAAATGTTATTGCTTTCATTCCTCTTGAGTTTATATTTTCAAATTCTTTAAGCGAAGTTCTTTTGACTTTACCATTTTTTGTTACAAAGAATAATTCGCCTTCAAAGTTATCTACAGGAAGCATTGTGAGAATTTTTTCATCTTGCCCTATATTTAGGTATTTTGCTATTTGTCTTCCACGGCTTGTTCTTGAATTTTCTTCTATTTGATAGTTGTTTAGAATATATACTTTGCCATATGATGTAAAGAATAACGTTTTTCCATGCAGATGAGTATAAATAATTTCCATTATAGCATCATCATCCATTAAATTTGAGCCTGTAACGCCTTTTCCACCACGTCTTTGTGTTTTAAATGTGTCAAGGCTCATCATTTTTAAGTAGCCTTTTTTTGTAAGCGATAAAACTACTTCTTTATCTGGAATAAGCTCTAATTCATTGAACTCTATTTTTCTTTCTTCATGATCTAATATTATACTTTTTCTGCTATCTCCATATTCGCTCTTAATTGCTTCAAGTTCTTCAATTATTTTTTCATATACTTTTTGATCATTTTCTATCAATTCTTTTTCAACTTTCATTTTATTCACAAGATCGTTGTAATCATCGATTAATTTTGAAATTTCAAGTTTAGTTAATCTTCCAAGTCTTAGATCGACGATTGCTTTTGCTTGTGTTTCAGTAAAGTTAAACATATCTATTAATTCATGTATAGCACTGTTTTGATCTTCGCTATTTCTAATCACTGAAATAATGGTGTCAATTGATCTGGAAGCTTTAATTAGCCCTTCTAAAATATGTGCTCTTTTAGAGTATTGTTTATAATAATATTGAGCTCTTCTTCTTACAACCTCAAATCTGTGTTCTACAAAAGCCCACATTAATTCTTTTAAATTCATCAGAACAGGCTTTTTCTCTTTGTCTATAACTAAGAGTTGTGCATGGAATGGATTTTGTAGTTGAGTATGTTTATACAAATTGTTAATTATAATTTCTTCATTAGTATCATTCGGTATTTCAATAACTATTCTAAGCCCTTCCTTGTCGGATTCATCTCTAATATCTTTAATTGGAAGACTTGATTTTTCTGCATACTCAACTATTTTCTTTATTAAATCAGCTTTGCTTATATTGAAAGGAATCTCCGTTATAACAATATTTTTCTTTTTCTTTTTTTCTTCTACGTGTACTTTTCCACGAATTGTAAAACTACCTTTTCCAGTGGTGTACATTTCCCTGATTCCAGATTTTCCTATAATTTCTCCACCGGTTGGAAAATCAGGTCCAGGTATAAAATTCATAAGTTCTTCAATAGAAATTTCAGGATTCTTTATTAATGCAATTAATCCATTTACAAGTTCTGTTATGTTATGAGGTGGAATATTTGTTGTCATTCCAACTGCAATTCCTGTTGAACCATTGGCAAGTAAATTTGGGAATTTTGATGGTAATACTTCAGGTTCTTTTAAACTCCCATCAAAATTATCAGTCATATTAACAGTTTCTTTGTCAATATCTTCAAGCAATTCTTCTGCAATCTTTGCAAGTCTTGCTTCGGTGTACCTCATTGCAGCTGGAGGATCCCTATCAATCGAGCCAAAATTTCCTTGACCATCAATAAGTTTATATCGCATCGTCCAATCTTGTGCCATTCTTACTATTGTATCGTAGATTGCAGCATCGCCATGAGGATGATATTTACCCATTACTTCACCGACAATACGTGCTGATTTTTTAAATGGCTTATTATGTGTCACTCCAAGTTCGTACATACTATATAAAATTCTTCTTTGAACGGGTTTTAAGCCGTCGCGTACATCCGGAATAGCCCTTCCTATAATTACGCTCATTGAATAGCTTAAATAGGATTCTTTTAATTCTTCTTCTATAGGTCTATATATTTCCATTTAAGTCCCTCCACTAAGAAATTTTCGCGCCTTCATCAATATCTTTGTCAACTGTTAAAACAGTTAAGTTATCATTTATTTTTGCGGCGAGTAACATTCCTTGAGATTCTATTCCCATTAGTTTAGCAGGTTTTAAATTTGCAACAACTATTATTTTTTTACCAATTAACTGTTCTGGTGTATAAAATTTTGAAATACCTGCTACTATTTGTCTTTTACCAAGCTCTCCAAGGTCGACAATTAATCTTAATAACTTTTCTGATTTTTTTACTTTTTCAGCTTCTACAACTTTAGCAACACGCAAATCTACCTTTTTAAAATCTTCAATTGAAATAAGTTCTATTGTATTTTCAGGCATTTTTTGCTGAGGCTTTTTTTCTCCTACTTTTTGAATGTTTTTTATATCTATCTTTTGGAATAGCGGCTTTTCATGTATTACATTTGCGCCCGATTTAAGAGAGTTCCATTCTGTGTTTAGTACAAATTCAGGATTAAACTCTTGTCCTAACCTTCTAAAAACTTCTGTTGAAGAATCTGGCATAAATGGAAGTAATAAAGAAGCGATTTTAATAAATGCTTCAAGGGTATTGTATAAAATAGTTCCTAATCTTTCTTTATTTCCTTCTTTTGCAAGTACCCAAGGTTTGTTTTCATCGAAATATTTATTTACGTCTCTTATATAACTCCAAATACTTTCTAGGGCATTTGTTAATTTATAACTTTCCATGCATTCGGTATATTCTTTTTTTAGGTTCTTAAATTTTTCAATAAGTTCTTTATCCGATTCATTTAAAGAAGAAGGAGTTGGAATTTTTGAGTTAAAGTTTTTAACTACCATTGCAAGTGTTCTATGGAGTAGATTACCATAGTCATTTGCAAGATCTGAGTTCAATCTATTAACTAGGTTTTCTTCAGAAAAATCTCCATCTTTTCCAAAGACAATATCTCTTGCAAGGTAATATCTTATTACATCATTTCCATATTTTTTGACAAATTCTCTTGGATCAATAGCATTGCCAAGTGATTTACTAATTTTTTGACCATTAACTGTTAACCAACCGTGAGCAAATATCTTTTTTGGTAAAGGAAGTCCCACGGACATTAGCATTGCAGGCCATATAAGGCTGTGGAATCTATTAATTTCTTTTCCAATAAGGTGTAAATCGGCAGGCCACCATTTTTTGAAAGTTTCTTCGTCTTTGCCATAACCTATTGCAGAAATATAATTAATAAGAGCATCAACCCAAACATAAATAACATGTTTGGGGTCATTCGGCATTGGGATACCCCAGTCGAATGTTGTTCTTGTTATAGACAGGTCTTTTAATCCTTCTTCTAGAATTTTTAACATTTCATTTTTTCTAAATTCTGGTTCAACAAAATCTGGATTTTCTTTAAAATGTTTTAAAAGAGGTTCGGTGTACTTTGAAAGTCTGAAGAAATAGTTTTCTTCTTCTACAAAATTTAAGGGTCGATGACAAGATGGGCAAACTGGGTTATTATTTTCATCTTTTTCTATTTCATCTTCGCTCCAATATGTTTCACAAGGCACACAATACCAACCCTTGTATTTTCCTTTGTAAATGTCTCCGTTTTCGAGCATTTTTGAGACAAAAAATTGCACGGTTTTTATATGTTCTTCATCCGTAGTTCTTATAAAATAATCATTTGTAATTTTTAAATCTTTCCAAAGTTGCTCGAATTTTTTAGAAAGTTCATCACAAAGTTGCTGAGGAGTTTTCCCCTGTTTTTTAGCGGCTTGCATTATTTTTTGACCATGTTCATCAGTACCGGTTAGATAGAATACTTCATATCCCATTAATCTTTTATATCTTGCTATAATGTCTCCAATAATTGTGGTATATGCACTTCCAATATGTGGTTCAGAATTGACATAGTATATAGGCGTTGTAATATAGAATTTTTTCACATCTTCACCTCCAAAAAAGTTCTCTTTTCATTCTAAAATATTATACCATACAAAGGTTTATCTTAATTGTTCTGTAACATTTGTATAGTAATTTTGGCATGTTTATAATATTTTGAGATTTAAAGTGCAAAATAACAAAAATTTATTCTCATTGTTAATATTTAGCCATAAATCATTATAAGTGAATTAATTTTCAAGAATGTAGAAGTGTTATAATATAATCATCGGTAACATTACCGGTAATGATAACGGTAAAGTTATCTTAAACCAAGGGAGGGGTATGCATGAAAAAGGTGTTGTTTGTTTTATTAATACTAAGTGTGTTAGTTAGTTTAGGGGTCGCTGCAAAGGTAACCATTTGGTGTTGGGATCCAAATTTTAATGTAGCTATTATGCAAGAAGCTGCAGAGAGATACAAAGCTATGCATCCTGATGTCGAATTTGAAATTGTAAGTATGGCAAAGGCGGATGTAGAGCAAAAGTTGAATACTATATTGGCTTCTGGTGTAAAGAAAGGACTTCCTGAGATAGTATTAATTGAAGATTATAATGCTCAAAAATATCTTCAATCATATCCTGGATCTTTTGCAGATTTAACAAAAAAATTTAACTTTAAAGAATTTTCACCATACAAAGTAAAGTTGATGACCTTGAATGGAAAAGTTTATGGTGTTCCATTTGACTCAGGTGTTGCAGGTTGGTTTTATAGAAGAGATTATTTTAAAGAAGCAGGAATTGATGAATCAGAGTTAAGAAATATTACTTGGGATAAGTTTATTGAACTCGGTAAGATAGTGAAAGAAAAAACGGGGAAATATATGATGGCAGGAGATCCATACGATGGAGGGCTAATGAGAATATTACTCCAGTCTGCAGGTTCATGGTATTTTGATAAGAATGGAAAGCCATTTATTAAAGACAATCCAGTATTAAAAGAGGCAGTAAGACTATATAAAGAAATTCAAGATTCAGGTATTTCAAAGGAAGTTTCTGGATGGAACGAGTGGGTTGCAGCATTCAACAATGGTGATGTTGCTTCAGTTATTACAGGTGTCTGGATTGTGGGATCTATTAAAGCAGAAAAATCTCAAAGTGGTAAATGGGGAGTTTTACCTATTCCAAGGTTAAATTTACCTGGTGCGGTTAATGCATCAAATCTAGGTGGTTCAAGTTGGTATGTTTTGGAACATTCAGAAAATAAAGATGTAGCAATAGACTTTTTAAGAGAAATCTATGCTAAAGACGTCGATTTCTATCAAAAGATATTAATAGAAAGAGGAGCGGTGGGTTCATGGATTCCTGCACAAAATGGGCCAGCATATAGAGAACCTGACCCATTCTTTGGATATCAAAGAATTTATCTTGACTTTACAGATTGGATGGATAAGATCCCACCAGTTGATTATGGAATATTTACCTACGAGGCAGATGCTGCATTAATGGGTGTTATGCCTGATGTTTATAATGGTAATCTTACAATTGAAAAAGCACTTGAGATGGCAGAAAAGCAATTTTTAAATACAATTGGTTATTAAAGTTAAAATTTGGGTGGGCCGCTCCCACCCATTTTTCTGCACCAAGGAGGGATTTAATGAAAATAAGAAAAAGTGAAAATATATGGGGTTGGGTATTTATTAGTTTGGCACTTTCAGGTCTTTTATTGTTTATCTTATACCCTATTATTTATTCGTTATATTTATCAACTTTTTCAACAAGAGGATATTTAAAACATTTTGTTGGTTTAGGAAATTACAAAAGGCTTTTTCAGGATTCTAATTTTTTGCTGTCATTAAAGAATATTTTTATAATATTTATTATTCAGGTTCCTATTATGTTATTTTTAGCTCTTATTTTTGCTTTTTTATTAAACAATCCAAAATTAAAGTTTAGAGGCTTTTACAGAACTGCTCTGTTTTTGCCTGCAGTTACATCTTTGGTGGCGTATAGTGTAGTATTTAAAATGATGTTTTCAACTCAGGGACTTGTTAACAATATTTTGCTATCATTACATATTATAAAAGAACCTATAAGGTGGTTGCTTGACCCGTTTTGGGCAAAGGTAACACTGATTATTGCAATGACCTGGAGATGGACAGGATATAATATGATGTTTTATCTTGCGGGATTGCAAAATATTCCTTTAGAAATTTATGAAGCAGCTGAAATAGACGGTGCAAGTAAAACTGTACAGTTTTTTAAGATAACAATTCCACTATTAAAACCAATAATTTTATTTACTACGATAATGTCTACAATTGGAACGTTGCAACTGTTTGATGAACCTATGAATTTAGCTGCAGGTGTTGTAACTGGTTCAAGTGTGGGGCCAGGAAATTCACTGCTTACACCTTCGGTTTATATTTATAACGTTTGCTTTAAATACGTACCAAATTTTGGATATGCTTCCGCAATTTCTTATATAATAGTTTTGATTGCTGCTATTCTTGCAATTATTCAATTTAAAGTGGCGGGTGATAGAAAATGAAAAGAAAAATATCTACTTTTTTTGTCTATTTATTTTTATCTATTTCTGCATTTTTATCAATATTTCCATTCTATTGGATGATTGTTGGTAGCACTAATACTTCTGTTGATGTTATAAAAGGAAAGTTGATTTTTGGAACCCATCTTTTAGAAAACTTAAATAAACTTTTTAAAGAATATGATCTCTGGAGAGTACTTTTAAATTCAGTTCAAGTATCAGTTTTTGTTGTAATAGGTTCTTTAATAGTGGCTTCAATGGCTGGTTATGGTTTTGAGATATATAAATCAAAAGTTAGGAATAAAATATATGGTATCTTTATTTGGACTCTAATGATTCCTTTTGCAGCTTTAATGGTTCCACTTTTTAGGTTGATGAATGTTTTCAATTTAATTGATTCACTTTGGGGAATTATTTTACCGATGATTCCATCAGTTTTTTTAATCTTCTTTTTTAAACAAAATTTTCAACAGTATCCTAAGGAAATAATAATGGCTGCAAGGGTTGATGGCGCTAGTGAATTAAGAATATTTTTCTCAATTGTTGTTCCATCTATGAAAGCCACTTATGCAGCAGCTGCTATTTATGCTTTTATGACAAGTTGGAATGCCTATCTTTGGCCGCTAGTTATTATTCAAAGTTCTGAAAAAAGAACCATGACTCTTTTTGTTTCAAATTTGGCATCTGGGTATAAACCGGATTTTGCGCTTGTAATGACGGCTGTTGTATTAGCAACATTACCAATGATTATAGTATTTTTTGCATTGCAGAAATATTTTGTTCAAGGTGTCCTTGGTTCGGTAAAACAATAAGATTAAGAGGTGATTAAATGAAACAAAAAAAGTATGTCACAATTAAGGATATTGCAAAAGTTGCAGGTGTGTCTGTAAATACTGTATCAAGAGCCTTAAACGATAAACCAGATATTAATAGCGAAACAAAGAAGAGAATATTGGATATTGCTAAAAGTTTGGGTTATGTAAAAAACATAACCGCATCAACTCTGAGGAATAATAGTACAAAAATTGTTGGTGTAATATTAGCAGATAGTGCTAATCCATTTTATGCAGAAGTTTTAAAGGGAATTGAGGCTGCTTCGCGTAAATACGGTTATCAGATAATATTGATGAATACGGAAAGAGTGTATGAGAATGAAGAAATCGCAATAAAGACGTTGCTTCAAAGAAGGGTTGATGGACTTTTAATCGCACCTGTTCAAGATAGAGCAGAAGATATAAAGCGTTTAAATGAGAAAGTAAATATTCCATTTGTAATAGTTGGTAGACATTTCGAAGATATCAAAGTTGATGAAATTTACAATGATGAGATAAAAGGTGGGTATATAGCTACAAAGTATTTAATTGATTTGGGACGAAAAAATATACTAATGATTAATGGAAGCATGTTTAAATCTCCTGCCAAAATGAGGTATGAAGGTTACAAAAAAGCCTTGAATGAAGTAGGATTAATAGATAATATGGTAATCTCTGATATAGATATCAATGGTGGATATGAAGCTGTAAAAAAAATATTGAAGGAAGGACAAAAAGTTGATGCGTTGTTTTGCTATAACGATTTAGTTGCCATAGGAGCTATAAAAGCTTTAAAAGAGGAAGGAATAAAAATACCAGAAGATGTAGCTGTGATTGGATACGATGATATTTACTTTTCTTCTTTTGTGTGTCCTACTCTTACTACAGTTAGAATTAAAAAGTTTGAACTTGGGTATGAATCTTTTAAAATGTTGCACAATAGAATTTGTGGTAGAAGAAAAAACATAAAGCAGAAAATTTTGGATGTAGAGCTAATAAAGAGAGAATCAGCATAGGAGGTAGTTTGAATGCATGTATGGGAAAATCCTAAACTTGTTTCAAAAGGATTAGAAGAGCCGCATTCATCATTCATACCATATTTTAATCCATTTTCTGGACAGTTTGAATATCCAAATGATTATATTTCATTGAACGGGGAATGGAAAATAAAGATTTTCAATAATCCTTTTGAAGTTTTAAAAGAGTTTTTTTCTGAAGGTTTTAACGATAACGATTGGGAGGAAATAGAAGTTCCATCAAACTTGGAATTTACTGGAAAAGTTAAACCAATTTATACAAATGTGGTTTATCCATTTGAAACTAATCCACCTTATGTTCCAAAAGATTATAACCCAACAGCAGTTTACAGAAGGAAATTTTTTATACCAGAAAATTGGTATGACAAAGAAATATTTATTAATTTTGAAGGAGTAAGATCTTTTTTACATCTTTACATTAATGGAAAAGAAGTGGGGTTTAACAAAGATAGTGCATCCCATGCTGAATTTAAAATAAACGATTACATTAGAATTGGAGAAAATACAATTTCGGTAGAAGTTTTAAAATGGTGTGATGGAAGTTATTTAGAAGATCAAGACATGTGGTGGCTTTCTGGTATTTATAGAGATGTATATATATATGCATTACCAAAGCTGTATATAAAAGATATCTTTATCAGAACAGATTTAGATGATTTGTATAGAGACGGTAAGTTATTTGTGGATTTAAAAATAATGAATAACTCTAATTTGAAAGATACAAATTTAAAGATAACTCTTTTAGATAAGTTTAAAGATGAAAAAATATTAATTGATTCGAAATATATCCTAAGTTATGGTGAAAACGACTTGAATTTTTCTTTTGATATATCAAAACCATTGAAGTGGTCGCATGAGACGCCAAATTTGTATGTATTAAAAGTAGAATTAGAAGAAGATCAAAAAAAGGTAAACTTTGGCTTTAGAAAAGTTGAGAAAAAAAATGGTACTTTAACTTTAAATGGTAGAAAGTTGTATATAAAAGGAGTAAATAGGCATGAATTTGATCCTAAAAGAGGTCATTCAATTACAATTGAAAGAATGATTGAAGATATAAAGATAATGAAGCAACATAATATAAATACTGTGAGAACTTCTCATTATCCAAATCAGACAAAGTGGTATGATTTATGCGATTATTTTGGTTTATTGGTTATTGATGAAGCTAATATAGAAACTCATGGAATTGGTTGGGATCCAAATGTAACGCTTGCTGAGAAGGAAGAATGGCAAGAAGCTCATCTTGATAGAGTAAGGCGTATGCTAGAAAGGGATAAAAATCATCCGAGTATTATTTTTTGGTCACTTGGAAATGAAGCTGGTACAGGAATAAACTTTGAAAAAGCATCATTCTTAATTAAAAATAGAGATAATACTAGATTAGTTCATTTTTGTGGGTTAGGTGTTGATAGACTTTCGGATTTTTATTATCTTGATTTGGCGTCAGCAATGTATCCTAAAGTTGAAGATTTATTAGAATATTCATCTAAAAAAAGAGAAAAACCATATTTTATGTGTGAATATTCTCATGCTATGGGAAATAGCGTAGGTAATTTAAAAGACTATTGGGACATAATTGAATCAAAACCATATTTATGTGGAGGTTGTATTTGGGATTTTGTAGATCAAGGTATTGAAAAAAAAGATGAAAATGGAACACTTTTTTGGGCGTATGGGGGAGATTTTGGAGATAATCCTAACGATAAGAATTTTTGCTGTAATGGCCTTCTTTTACCAGATAGAACTCCCAATCCTTCTTTACATGAAGTAAAAAAAGTATATCAGAATGTGGAAATAATGTTTCTTGGTGATAATAGATTTTTATTTAAAAACAAATTTATGTTTACAAATTTGGAAAATTATAAAGGAATTTGGAAATTAAGAAAAAATGGAGAAGTTATTTTGGAGGGAGAGTTTAGAATTTCTCTTGAACCTGGAGATGAAAAGGTTGAAAAAATAAATGTACCAAGTAATTTTGAGGAAAATAGTGAATATTATTTGGATATTTATTTTGTCCTTGAAAATGATGAAAGGTGGGCTCAAAAAGGTCACATAGTTGCATATGAACAGTTTAAATTAAAAGATCCAGAATATGTGATGAATAAAAGTTTTAATGGAAAATTAGATTTTAAAGAAGATGGCAATAAAGTTTATATTTTAGCAAATGACGTGGAATATATTTTTTCAAAGACAAGTGGATTGCTTGAACAAATAATTTTTAATGGAAAAGAAATATTAAAAGAGGCACTTAAACCAAATTTCTGGCGAGCACCGACGGATAATGATATTGGTAATAAAATGCCTGAAAGATTAAAAGTATGGAAAAAAGCATCATATTTGAGGAGATTACATGATTTCAAAATTTTAAAAGATTATGAAAAAGTAGTGGTACTGACAACTTTTGAAATTCCAGAGTACTCATGGCTAAGTTTGACTTATATTGTATTTTCCAATGGTGATATGTTAGTTGATTATTATTTGAAGCCTTCTAAAGATTCTGTTGAAATTCCAAGAATTGGTATGCAAGCAAAATTGAATAAGATATTTAAACATGTAGAATGGTATGGGTTAGGTCCCCATGAGACATATAGTGATAGAAAAAATAGTGGTATTGTTGGAATATATTTAAAAGAAATTGATAATATGTATCATAAATATGTTAGACCTCAGGAAACTGGTAATAGAAGTGATGTTAGATGGTTCTCACTTAAAGATGAGAGTATGAATTTAAATGTTATAGGTTATAAAAACTACGTTAATTTTAGTGTTTGGCCTTTTTCAATGGAAGATTTAGAGAAAGCAGAACATATAAATGAGTTAAAAAAGAGGGATTTTTATACATTAAATATAGATCTTGCACAAATGGGAGTTGGAGGTGATGATAGCTGGGGTGCATTACCGCATAAAGAATATATTTTGTGGCCTAAAGAATATAGTTATAGATTCATAATTAACTTTTCTCAAAATGTAAAAAAGGAATGGATTAATATACCAATGATTAAAGAAAATTTTGAATTTTATTTAAACGTTCCAAAAAGTGTAAAAAGAGATACTCCATTTAAAATAGAGTTGTTCTTAAAAAATAATTCACCTGTGACCTTAAAAAAGGATATATTTTTGACTTTAGAAAATGAGATAGTTTATTCAAAAACGTTTTTTATTAAACCCTACTCACGAGTAGATGAAACCTTTGAATTAAAAATAGAAAAAAGTGGAGATTATTTATTA
>NZ_JAIHAP010000037.1:0-16684 GCF_020054775.1 Thermosipho sp. (in: thermotogales)
GTTATTATTACTGGTTTACTTAACGGTACAACTATTTGCCATAAAAATCTCCAATGTGAACAACCATCTATTTTCGAAGCATCAAATAATTCTTTTGGAATTGATAGAAAGTGTTGTCTCATTAAGAATATAGCAAAAACACTAACAATCCAAGGAATAATTAACGAATAGTATGTATCAATCCAACCAAATTTTGAAATTGTTATAAAGTTTGGCACTAATAAAACTTCGCCAGGTACCATCATTGTTGCTAAGAACAAACCAAACAAAGCATTTTTCCCAGGAAAATTCATCCAAGAAAATGCATAAGCAGCCATAGATGCTAATATTACTTCTAATACTGTTGTTGCCGTCGCAACAAAAACTGTATTAATATAATACTGACCAAAAGGCGCAGCCTTCCATGCATCAACATAATTTTGGAATATATTCTTTATTATTTCACCAAATGTAAATGAAAGATTTATTGTTGATAAATTGTCATCGCTTAGATAAATAGGAGCAATTCCATTCAACTCAATTTCTATAACTTCACCATTTCTTACTCTAACTGCTTTAACAAATTCTGGTGCATCAATAATCTTCCATGAATTCATTGAATTATTATAAACCTTTCTTACCAAATCAAGGTGATCAGTAAGTAAAATTAATTCTTTCAAGAAACTTTTGTAATTTTCTAATTCATAAGAAATACTTTCAACTTTTGCCTTGAATATTTTATATGAACTACTATCACTTAATATTTTATCAGAAATATCTATCAAATCATCAAAACTTCCATTCTTTAAAATTTGTTCATAATCGACTCCTCTTTCAATTAAAAGATTTTTATAGGTAACAACTAAACTTTTTAAATTATTTAAAAATGATGTTTCAATCTTATATTCATTTAAAAAATAGCTGTCAATCTTTTTAGAAAACTTTTCAGGAAGATTATCAAAATCCTCTGAAACAATTAGATTGTTTAAAATTTCCGACTCAGGTAATCTTTTTAAATTTTCTTTTAATAATGCCATTCGTTCATTTTTTGTCATAACTTTTGCAATAATAGGTTTATCGATTCTTTTCACTTGTAATCGCTTAAAGTATTTATATACTTCCAAATAAAATTCAATGTAATCTTTTTCTTGTGAAATGACATTTACAACCTTTGTACTGTAAATATTTGTCAATTCATTTTTACCACCATAGACTAGATTTATAGAATCCAAAAGTTTGTAAAGTTCGTTAATTTCATCATTAGTTAATACTAAAGATTTACCTGCTTTGTATTTTAATATATCTTCTTTTAAAGTAATAAGATTTTCCGTAGCTTTATTTAGAAAATCTTTAAATCTTGTTTGTTCGTTCTTATCTGATACTCTTCTTTCCACAAATTTACTTACTAATTCTATTCCAGATATTGCATTGTTAATTTTCGCCTCAAGATTTGAAATGTAGTTTAATCTTTTAAAATACGGGGAATTTCCGCTATAGTAAAAGAGAAAAACTTCTTCAAAGAACTTTTCTGGTGACTCAGTTGAAAATTGCTGTGGAAATTTCAAAGATTTGATCCATTTACTAAAATTATCCATTGAAGCCTTTTCAATATAATCATATCCAGTTATATCTAATGTCATTTTACCTCTATAAAAAGGATCATCTTCAACTGATATATTTAGAACATTTTGATCATCATCTTTTGATGATGTAAAACTTAGAGCCTCACTTAAGCTTATGCCTTTCAATGTTCTTAAAGCTCCAATTTTTGTTTCAACTTTTACTTGTCTTGTAGAAAAGAAATTTTTTGAAACCCATTTAGGGGGCCATTGTTGAACTTCACTTGGGAGTTTAAAAGAAGTAACAATCATCCATGCAAAAGGCATAATCATAACAACAAAGCCAATTGATAGTAATAGGTAGATAATCAATTTCTTCATCACTTTCACCTCACGATACATATTCTACGACTTTATTTCCAACTTTATATTGAATAGCTGTGAATATTAAAATTATGCCAAACAAAAGATATGCAGCGGCACTTGCAATTCCCATTCTTTGTTGCCTGTAGAAAAGGTCAAAAACATAATATACCATTGTCATACCGCTGTTATTATATGGACCTGGTAAACCATCGTAAAGAACATAAACTTGTGCAAAAACTTTAAATGCTCCAATCATCGAAACTATTAATAAGAAAAACGTTGTTGGTGAAAGTAGAGGCCAAGTGATTTTTGAAAACTTATGCCAAGAATTTGCTCCATCAACTTCCGCGGCTTCATAATAAAATTGGTCAATATTTTGTAGACCTGCAAGAAAAATAATTGCATCGTATCCAATTTGTTTCCAGATAGAAACAATGGCAATTGTTGGAATTGTCCACTTTTCATCTTTAAGCCACCTTATTGGCTCTATACCAAACCATGATAGGAAATAATTTAAAAGACCAAATTCATCATTAAAAATCCATTTCCACACTAGTGATACAGCAACAACAGAAGTAACAAAAGGAATAAAATAACTTGTTCTAAAAAACACTTTAAATCTTATATTAGAGTTTAAAAGAACCGCAAGGAAAAGTGATATTGCAAGAGTAATAGGAACGGTTAAAATTACATAATAAAAAGTATTAACTAACGCTTTAACAAATAAATTTTTGTCTTTAGCGTCCATAAAGAAGTTTAATAAACCATTTTCGTTAAACTTACTTGCTTCTATCATAACATAAGTAAAAATAATAGCAGCCACATTTAACCACGTATAGTTTCTGTAAAGTCTCATTTGTTCTCTGTTTTTAAAGTTGTAAAATACCAAAATGAAAATTACAATGTCAAAGAAAATCATAAGATAAAAATTCATATTTTTAAAAAATGGAATTAATATAATCGGAATGACATTTAGTAAAAGTAAAAAAATGTTCTTTTTTTTACTAAATACTGTTATTAATGTGTAAAAGGTAATGACAATCAATATAGCAATTAAGATATAACCAATTGAAAAAATAAAGCTCTCAAAAAATGAATATTTTGGAGGATAGTCAAACTCAAAAATGCTTATATAGTTATCAAGACCATTAAAGTAAGGGGCATTCATATTTCTAAAGTCCCATTTAAAAAAGCTCAAAACAAAGGAAAAACCGACTGGCCAGAAAACGAATATTCCTAGAACTATAAGAGATGGTAATAAAAACAAATAAGCAAGTAAAGATTCTTTAAGCTTTTTCTTTGTAGCAGTTTTCACTTAATTTCCCCTCCTACAGAATATATGAAGTTAAATCTTCATCTTCAATTATTCCCTTTAATTTCTTTGTTACATAATCAGCATCTACAATAACTTTTTCTTCTATTTCTGGTGCTTCAAACAATACATCTTCTAAGACTTTTTCAAGCACTGTATAAAGTCTTCTAGCTCCAATATTTTCAAGTTTTTGATTTAATTTGTAAGAAACTCTTGCAAGCTCTTTTATTCCATCATCCGTAAATTCTAATTGTACGTTTTCAGTATATAATAACGCTTGATATTGTTTCGTAAGAGCATTTTCAGGTTCAACTAGTATTCTTACAAAATCTTCTTCTTTAAGAGGCTCAAGTTCAACTCTTATTGGGAATCTACCTTGAAGTTCTGGAATAAGATCTGAAGGTTTTGAGACGTGAAATGCCCCAGCTGCTATAAATAATATATAATCTGTTTTTACTGGACCGTATTTAGTTGTTATTGTAGTTCCTTCAACAATTGGTAATAAATCTCTTTGAACTCCCTGCCTTGAAACGTCTTGCCCACTACTCCCTGTTTTAGCTGCTATTTTATCCATCTCATCTATAAATATAATTCCTCTATTCTGTGCAAGTTCAAGAGCTGTTTGGATTGTTTCGTCCATATCAATTAATTTTTCTTCTTCTATAGGAAGCAAAACTTTTTTTGCTTCAGAAATTTTCATTCTCCTTCTCTTTTTTTGTTTTGGGAAAATATTTCCAATGACATTGGATAAATCCATACCAATGTCTTCCATTTCTGGAAGTCCAATAAAACCAATTGGCGAATTTGAGGTTTCAATCTCAATTTCAATTTCTTCATTATCAAGTTCTCCAGAACGTAATCTTCTTCTTAACTCTTCTCTTTTCCTTAAATTTTCTGAATAATCATCAGTTTGTTGTGGCTTTTCCATCTGCATTCCAAAAATATTTGCAAACGGAATTTGTGTTTTCTTTTTCAAAGGAACCATTGCATCTAAAATTCTCTCTTCAACATTTAACTTTGCTTTTTCTTCAACTTCTTTCATTTTTTGTTGCTTAACCATATTAACAGCTATCTCAACCAGCTCTCTTATCATTGAATCAACATTCTTTCCGACATATCCAACTTCAGTAAATCTTGTTGCCTCTACCTTCAAAAATGGAGAGCCAGACAGTTGTGCAAGTCTTCTGGCAATTTCAGTTTTACCAACACCAGTTGGCCCTATCATCAATATGTTTTTTGGAGTAATCTCTTTTTTCCATTCGTCTGATAATTTTTGTCTTCTAATTCTGTTTCTAATAGCGATAGCTACAGCTTTTTTAGCTTTGCTTTGTCCAACAATATATTTATCTAGTTCTTCAACAATTTGTTTAGGTGTTAATTTGTCAAAATCACTCATATTTGTTCCTCCTATTCTTTTAATATTCTTTTTATTGATATTTTTTCTTTTTTTATGTCAATTTCCCTATTTTCTACCTTTACAATGGGAAACACACCATTAGATACTTTAAGAACAACACCTTTTCTACCATCACTAAGTTCAACAATTGTACCAGTTGGATAAATTCCAACATAATGGACAAATTTTGAAACAATTTGAGGGTCAAAGTATTTTCCAGAATTAATAATTATAAATTTCAAAGCTTCATAAGGAGTTAAAGCATCACCAGGAAAATCCTTACTAATCAAAGTATCATAGGCATCTGCAACAGCAATAATTCTAGAAAAAATTGGTATTGAACTTTCCCGTAACCCTCTTGGAAATCCTTTCCCATCATATCTTTCATGATGATGTAAAACGCTAAGAAGTATATCATTATTTGTTTCAAAGTAATTTTTTATTAACGCTGCTGATTTTATTGGGTGAGTATCATAATAGTTTATCACATCACGAATCGGTTTGTCATGTGATAAGTCATGCAAAAATGAAGAAATAACTAGTTTTGTTAGTAATTCACGGTCAAAACCTAAATTTATCCCAATTATTGAGGAAATTACAGCCACATTTATACAGTGCCTTATAAGAGGTTTTGAATCATTGTTTAACAAATTTAGTATTTTTTTATCGATTTTTTTCAATACCTCATTCAAAATATTTTCAGATTGTTCAACCATCGCACTTATGTTTATTTCACCTTCTTTAATTTCATTGAATGCCCTTTCTAATTCCTCAGAGAGGGTTCGGTAGTTTTCGTAATCAATTATTGGCTCTACTTCACTACTAATAAATATTTCTTCCTCATAAATAGGAAGAGAATTTACTCCTCTGTTTTTTAGAAGGACAATATCCCCTTCCTTTAATATTGAACCTTTTTTTAATAAGATAATAAAACCGGAAGGATCATAAACATCCTCGCCAAGTTTTTCACCTGGCTTTACTTTGTTAACGTTTTTCCAAATAATCAAATTTTATCCCCCCAAGTTTATCAAAATAATCAATATTTTCATTTGCTACATAAAATAATGACCATTTAGAGCTAAACAATTTTTCAAAAACATTATTTACCTTGTCTTTTGTAATATTTTTTATCTTAGAAACAATATCGTTGGGTAATTCTGGATCTACTTCATTTGATATATATTCAATTATAAGTGTCGTCAAAGCTGAAGTATTTTCAGTGGAAAGTTCAAGTTTTCCAATTAATCTTTTAATGCCATAATCAAATAATTCATCAGTTAAATTAAAATTGTTAATTGAATTTAACATCTTTTCATGAAATTTTTGAACCTTTTCTATTGAAGTCGCTGCATATATATTAAAAAGTCCCCAATTTTTATGCGCAAGATTTGAAGTATAAATATCATACACAAGTCCTTCTTTTTCTCTTATCTCTTCAAAAAAATATGAGCTCATTCCACTACTTAAAATAGTATTCAAGACAATAGCTGCATATCTATCCGTTTCTTGTAATGAAAAACCATCAGTTACATACAAGATATGTACTTGATTTGCATTTTTCATTATCTTTCTTCGTATAATTCCATGCTTAATAATGCTTTTATGTTTTATTGTTCTTTCACCAGGCCTTTTAATTTTCTCCAATTCTTCTAAAATTTTATCAAAAACTTCTTCAGGTAAATGACCAACTATTATCACTTTTACATTATATGGATTATAAAATTCTTCATGAAATTCTTTTATATCGTCCAATCCTATTGATTTTATAGTTTCTTCAAAGCCAATTACAGGTTTTGAGTGAGGCCCATCTATTCCTTCTTGAAACATTAATTCGTACAAATTATTTAAAGGTTCTTCTTTATTTGATAGATATTCATGGTAAATAATCTCTCTTTCAAGTTCCAAATCTTCTTTTTTAAAAACTGGATAAAAAACTATTTCTTTTAACACGTCAAAAGTTTCGTAAGCCATTGATGAAGGAACTTTGGCATAGTATACAGTATTTTCCTTATCTGTCCATGCGTTAAGTATCCCTCCAACTGATTCAACAGTTAATTTTAGTTCTTTCATAGAATATTTTTCTGTTCCCCTAAAAGAAAGATGTTCTATAAAGTGAGAAATACCAAGAAGATTGGTTGGTTCATATACAGAACCAACTCCTACATTGAAAGCTATTGTTACTGACCTAATTCCATCAATTTTGTAATAATATACTTCTAATCCATTACTTAATACAACCTTTTTCATCATATCACCCATTAACTATTAATTAGTTTTCCCAAGTTGTATTCTTCCATTTTCATCTATATTAACAACAATAACTTTTATAATATCACCTATTTTATATTTTTCCTTAAAGTTTTTAGAATCTTCACCAAGTTTACTTGAATGCGCAAGCCCAATTTTTCCAGGCATTAATTCAACAAAAATACCATAAGGTTCAATTCTTGTAATTTTTCCTTCAAACACATCTCCTACTTCAATATCTTTAGTAATCGTCTTAATATATTCTATCGCTTCATTAACTTTCTTTTGATCTTTTCCATAAATTGAAACCTTACCAGTAGTATCATCAATTGAAATTTCTACGTCATATTCTTTAATGATAGATTTAATAACTTTACCTCCAGGACCTATCAATTCTCCTACTTTCATTGGGTCAATTTCAATTGTTACAATTAATGGAGCATAAGGTGATAGTGATTCTCTAGGCTTTTCTATAGTATTGAACATGATATCTAGAATTTTCATACGTGCTTCTTTTGCTTGTTGCAAAGCCCTTTTAAGTAATTCCTCACCAACACCTGCAACTTTACAATCCATTTGAAAAGCTGTTATTCCATTTCTCGTGCCAGCAACTTTGAAGTCCATATCTCCCCAATGATCTTCCAATCCTTGAATATCTGTAAGAACAACTTCCTGGCCATCTTCTATTATAAGTCCCATAGCTACACCAGCTACATGAGTTCTTATAGGAACACCTGCATCCATTAATGCTAGTGAACCAGAACACACCGTAGCCATTGACGATGAACCATTTGATTCGAGAATTTCTGAGACAACCCGTACAACATACGGAAACTCTTCTTCACTTGGTACAACAGCTTTTAAAGCTCTTTCTGCTAGATGCCCGTGGCCTATTTCTCTTCTTCCTGGACCTCTTAATGGTTTTACTTCTCCGACAGAAAATGGTGGAAAATTATAATGTAAAATAAATCTTTTCGTACCCTCTTCCATTATTGTATCCACTATCTGTTCTTCCATAGGTGCACCTAAGGTTACAATTCCTAAACTCTGAGTTTCACCTCTAGTAAACAATGCCGAACCATGTGTTCTTGGAAGTACTCCAACTTCACAAGTAATAGGTCTAATCTCATCAACTTTTCTACCATCTGCTCTAATTCCCTCTTCAATAATTATTTTTCTCATTAATTTTTTTGTCCTCTCATCAAAATACTCTTTCAATAAAGATTCTTGTAAAATTTTTTCATCATCTTCCATCTCAACATCTTCAAATATCTTCTCAAGTATTTGATCTCTATATTCCTTTAATTTTGCAGATCTTTCTAGCTTTTCTTTAATTAAGAGTTTATCTCTTAATTCTTCTTCTGAGATCATTTCTTCAAATTTACCTATTAATGTTTCATTCGGTTTTGGCTCTTCAATTTCCATTTTTTGAACATCAAATTGACTTAAAATTTCTTCTTCGAATTCAATTATCTGCTTGATAGCATCGTGTGCTACCATTAATGCATTTACCATCTCTTCTTCCGTTACTTCTTTTGCTTCACCTTCTACCATAGTAATAGCATCTTTGCTTCCAGCAACAACAATATCTAGCCTACTTTTTTCAAGCTGTTCTTCAGTTGGAAAAACAACAAATTTACCATCAACATATCCTAATCTTACACCTGCAACAATACCTTCAAAAGGAATCTTTGAAATATTTAGTGCAAGTGAAGCAGCTATTATTCCAGTTACATCTGGTGGAGTATTACCATCAACAGATAATACAGTAACAATTAACTGAACATCATTTCTTAAATATTTTGGAAATAGAGGCCTTATTGGTCTATCAATTAACCTTGCAGAAAGTATTGCAGATTCAGAAGGTTTCCCCTCTCTCTTAATAAATCCTCCAGGAATTTTTCCAGCAGCATAAAATTTTTCTTGATATTCAACTGTTAAAGGAACAAAATCTACTCCTTCTATAGTTCTATCAGAAATATTTGCTGTAGCAAGTACCACACTATCCCCAAATTGCACCCAGACGGAACCAGCTGATTGTTTAGCTACTTTTCCATGTTGAACTATCATTTTTCGCCCAAATAATTCTTTGGTCCATTCTCTAAATTGCATAATTACACCTCCTAAAATTCTTTATTTATCTTCTCTATACTGGTCTTTGTAAATATTTCAAAAGAAAAATTGCGTTTTTTATGTTTATAACCTTCGCGTATTTTCTTAATTTTTAGTTCACCGTGCTTATAAATAAACTTGTATAAGTTATACATTCCTTTTTTATAATTATTTGTTTTTCCATCATCTTCATAAAAATAACCTATTGCTTTTCCACTATATGCAAATATTTTCCCAATGATTTCCTCTTCATATGAATTTTCTAAATATTGTTTTGATTCTTGCGTTAAAATAATTGAACCATCTAACGCAAAATGCGGTATCTCTTCTATTGTTGCATTTACCTCATGCCATCCTTTGTTTAAGAATTTATTATTGTTCAAATCATAGGATCTCTTTGGAAGATAAACTAAACGGCTTTTTGCTCCAGGCTTATAGATTGGGGCAACTATAATACTTCTTCCAACCATAAATTGATCATCAATCTGATAAGTTTTTTTATCTTTTTCAAAATGCAAAAATAAAGGCGCTATTAATGGAATATCCTTTAAAATACCTATCATATATTCACTATACAAATAAGGAATAAGTCTATATCTATATTCTATTATCTTCTTTAGTATTTTTTCATACTTTTTGTCAAAAGTCCAAGGTTCTTGCCTTCTCGTTCCAATAGCAGAATGATTTCTAAATAGTGGCATAAAAGAGCCTAATTGCATAAACCTTACCATTAGTTCTGCAGATGTGTTTCCACCAAATCCACCTACGTCAAAACCTGTATTAAAAACTCCGACTAAACTCAAAGACATAATTCTTTGGATTTCAAGTAATATATGTTCCCACCAGCTATGGTTGTCGCCAGTCCAGACACCGCCAAACCTCTGCACACCTGAATATGCAGCTCTTGTTATATTTATATTTCTGTAATTTTTTGGAAATCCTTCTTGAGTAGCACGAATCATGTTGAAACCATATACATTTCTTAGTTTATAATGTTTTTTACCATTTAAATGTACAATTTCATTTCCTCTATCTTTCCTCGGTATGGAACCAATTTCTCCAAATGCCCCAGCAACACCTATTCCATCTTCTAACTTTAAATTTTCCAATTTTTCTTTTGCATGTGCTATATCTTCATCGGTTCCAAAAATTGCAATTTCATTCATATCATTCCATATTCCATCAATGCCATCTTTTACAAATTCTCTAACTTTTTGCGACCACCATTTTCTGACATTTTTGCTCGTAAAATCAGGGAATCTAACTCTACCGGGCCAGACTGCACCTTCGAAATCTTCTCCCCTTTTGTCTTTTAAAAAATATCTATCTTTTGCTTCTTCAAATACTCTATAACCTTCTTCAACCTTAACTCCCGGATCTAGTATTGCAGATACTTTAAATCCCATTTTATGCAATTCTTCTAGCATCTCTTTATGATCAGAGAACTTTTCTTTATTCCATGTAAATAATTTAAAACTATCCATATAATCAATATCTAACCATATAACATCACAGGGGATTTGTTTTTCTCTAAAAGTCTTTGCCAAGTTTAACACTTCTTCTTTTGAAAAATAACTCCATCTGCTTTGCTGATATCCAAGGCTCCAAAAAGGAAAAGCTACATTTTTACCAGTTAAATACAGATAACTTTTTAATAATTTGTCTATTTTTTCTTCTAAAATAACATACTGAGTAAATCCTTCTCCTTTAATTTTAAATGTTATTATATTTCTTCCTTCACTATCCAAATCAATTTCCATATATCCCGGATAATCTGTAAATATTCCATATTTTTTATTTTCATTTACAAAAATAAAAAACGGGAAACTTTTATATAAAGGTTCAGAACCTGGATGGTGAGTAAAATTATCGGTATTCCAGAATATATATTGCTTTCCTCTTCTATTAAATTGTCCTACTTTATCACCAAATCCAAAAATCATTCCTTCTTCTATTTTCTTTTCTAATACTAAAAATTCTCCTTCTTTTTTTAAAGAAATATCTTCGAAAATATTTTCAATTTTATATTTTTCGCTTTTTGGAAGTATTTTAACTCTTTTTTCTTTTATTACGGCTTCACTATCTACATCAGGATTCCCGTAAATAAGCTTATAAATCAATTGTACCAGCTCCTTGTCTTATTTATATTATCATATTATCAATTAATCTTGCTCTTCCAACAAATACTGCAATTGCAATTATAACTCTTCGATCTATTTTTTCTACAGGCTCCAAATTTTCTTCATCTACTATTTCAATATAATCTATTCTTAACAACGGATGTGTTAAAATCTTTTTCATTTCATTTTTAATAATTTCAACATCTTTTTCTCCCGATTCTATTAATTCTTTAGCTCTCAATAATGATTTATAAAGTCTAACAGCTTCTTTTCTTTCTTCGTCATTTAAATAAGTATTTCTTGATGATAATGCAAGTCCATCAGGTTCTCTTACAATAGGCATTTCAACAAGCTCTACATCCATGTTTAAATCCCTTACCATTCTTCTTAAAACTCTAAATTGCTGTGCATCTTTTTGACCAAAGTAGGCTCTTGTAGGCTTTACAATATTAAATAACTTAGTAACAACAGTACAAACTCCTCTAAAGTGGCCAGGTCTTGAAGCACCACACAAAAATCTCGAAAGTTTTATTTCTTCAACATATGTTGAGAAAGAATCCGGATACATTTCTTCAACTGATGGCACAAAAACATAATCAACTTCCATATCTTTTAACATTGAGAGATCTCTTTCAAGATCTCTGGGATAATTGTTATAATCCTCATTCGGGCCAAACTGGGTTGGGTTAACAAAAATACTTACTACTGTTATATCGTTTTCACTTTTTGCAGCTTTTACAAGCGATAGATGACCTTCGTGTAAAAAACCCATCGTTGGAACAAAACCTATAGCTTTTTTTGATTCGAGAATTTCCTTCGATATTTTCTTCATCTCTTCAATTTTTTCTATTACTTTCATTTATAACACCTCTCATCATATAGAAATCTAATATTTCATCAGGATCTGTAACAGGATACGCACCATTTTTTATTAAAAAATTTGGTCCTTCAGAATTTAAGGAAAATATGTTACCCGGAACAGTAAAAAGGTCTTTACCAAAATCAATTGCATAATTAGCTGTAATCATAGTCCCACTTTTTTTCTTGCACTCAACTATTAAAACTCCTTCAGAAATCCCAGCTATGATCCTATTTCTAAGAGGGAAATAATGTTTTTTTGGATTTTCCCAAGGCAAATATTCACTAATTAGACATCCCTCTTTAGATATTTTATCGTATATATATTTATTTTGCTTTGGATAGCAAATATCAACTCCACATCCTAGCACAGCAATTGTCTGTTTCGAATTTTTATGAGCCTCGGCATCAATTCCAATTGCCATCCCGCTTACTATAACGAAAAAATCACTAAGTTTTTTCACAAACTTTTCAGTAATACTTTTTCCATATGCTGTCATGCTTCTAGTCCCAACTACAGAAAAACAATTCTTTTTTAACAGATGAATATTTCCTTTATAAAAAAGTACAACTGGTGGCTTCCAAATGTTTTTTAAATACTCAGGATATTCATCATCAAAAAATGTAAGAATACCATTTCCTGAAAATTCCAGCCATCTTGTTAGTTTGCTTTCTATAAACTTTTTTCTTTGAATATCTTTGCTTTTTATGTAACCATTTTTTATTTCATTAATTGAATAGCCAAGACTGCTTAAACTTGCTATTTCAACTTTAGTCATATTTTTATTTATTTTGTTCCAAAATTTCTTTAATTCTTTCAATTACACCCATTTTTTTACCAGGCAGACATTTATCAATTGCATCACCTTTTTTTACAATAGCTGAAGCATACCCTTCGCATCCAGGATATCCACAAGCACCACAGTTAATCCCTGGAAGAACTTTTGTTATTTGTTCAATTCTTGGATCAACTTCGACCTTAAACTTTTCATTGCTAAATGCAAGAAATAACCCAAATCCTAATCCCAAGGCGCCCATAACAAGTGCTGAATAAAGAATAACCACTTACAACACCTCCTGCAACTTATTTTTCAATGATATTTTACCACAAATAGACCATTTTTAATAGAAGTGCTATAATACTTTTTTGAAAGGAAAAGTTGGGAGGAAAAATATGTCTATACTTTTTAGTAGCATTCTTTTTTCTATTGCAACATTTTTCTCTAGAATTTTAGGACTATTCAGAGATGTTTTATTTGCAAAATATTTCGGTGTTTCATATGAACTTGATGCATACTTTATAGCCATCATGTTTCCCTTTTTTCTTAGAAAAGTTTTTGGTGAAGGAGCTATGTCTTCTGCATTCGTACCACTTTATTCAGAAAAAAGTGGAGAGGAAAAAGATAAATTTTTATCATCTGTTATTAATGGCTTTTCTTTAATAATTTTGGCATTAGTTATATTATCTTATTTTTTTCCAGAACTAATAATCAACTTATTTGGAGCAGGCAGCTCACACGAAACAAAGATATTGGCTAAAAAGCTTTTATTAATTACTTCACCTTCAATATACTTTATATTCTTGTGGGCAATCTCTTATTCAATTTTAAACACAAATAACAAATTTTTTTGGCCAGCATTGACTCCTAGTATATCTAACATAACAATAATAATAGGGACATTTTTATCAACAAAATATGGAATAATTTCACCCACGATAGGTTTCTTAATTGGGTCAATATTAATGTTTTTTAGTATTATAAAATCAATCATAAAACATAAATATTACTTTACGATAAAGCATTTTCCACATTTTTTGAAATTATTTTTTCCTACATTTATGACTATGGTAGTTTCACAAATAAACACTGTTGTTGATATGAATGTTGTATCCTTTTACGACAAAGGAAGTATTTCATACCTGCAGTACGCTTCTAGATTTTATTTACTTCCATATGGCCTTTTTGCTGTATCAGTCTCTACGGTTGTCTTATCAAAGATATCGAATGACAGAAAAAATTTTAATTACCATTTAAATGATGCATTAAAATCAACCTTATTTTTTACAATACCATCTATGGTAGGATTAATCTTTTTATCAACTCCAATAATTAGATTTTTTTATGAACATGGAGCATTTACTTCTAAAGACACAATGATTACATCTAAAATTTTAATCGCATATACATTAGGATTACCTTTTTATGGAATTTATTCAACTATTTCTAGAAGTTATCATGCTATAAAAAACACAAAAACACCTTTTATTGCAGCTACTATAGTATCTTTGTCAAATATTATTTTAGATATAATTTTTGGTCTAAAATATGGACCAAATGGAGTTGCTTTAGCTACAAGTATTGCAGGTATTATAGGAGTTTTATATTTATTATTTTCTGTAAAGACTTTTCCGATAAAAGACTTTTTAAAGATATCATTAAATAGTCTTATAATGTTATTTGTAATATATCTGACTGATTTTACAGATAATAAGTTTTGGTTCTTGATACAAATTTTGATTGGAATTTTAGTTTATTTAATTTTTAGCAGTATATTCTATCGAGATTTAATACGGAGGTTTTTGTATGCTAGAAAGAAGTAAGTTAATTTGTTTTGAAAAAATAAATAGTACAAACACATATGTGAAAGAGAATTATAAAAATCTCGACAATGGAACAATAGTATTAGCAAAAGTTCAAACTCAAGGCAGGGGAAGACTTGGAAGAGTATGGATTTCACAAGAGGGCGGATTATGGTTTTCTATACTTTTTAAGAAAAACTTAAAATATCCTAATTTTTACACTAAGCTTTCAGCAATTACACTATTGTCAATTTTGAAAAATTTGAAAATATCTGCTAAAATTAAGTGGCCAAATGATATATTTTTTAAAGAAAAAAAACTTTCGGGTATACTTACAGAAATAATAAGCAAAAATGGAAAAGTACAGGCAATTGTAGTTGGTATCGGATTGAATGTAAATAATGAAACTCCACCTGAAGGCACTTCTGTATTAAAAGTTACTGGAAAAAAATTTGAAAATGATTTAATTTTGGAGATGTTTATAGACAAATTTAATATTTATTATAAATTTTTTAGATTATTTCCTTTTCTGCTTACCATAGCATGGAAGAAAAACTTAATTTTTAAAAGAAATGACATAATAAATGGTTATAAAATAAAAAAGATTACTTCTGAATACTTGATTGTAGAAAAGAATGGTTTAAATAAGAAAATTAAGAGTATACACGAACTTGAAGGAGGATAAAAATGAGCACAGAAAAATTAGTGGAAAATATAAAAAATGAAATTAAAGAAGTTGTCAAAGAATATGGTAATAAAAATGTTGTAATTGCATTTTCTGGAGGATTAGATAGTACAGTGGCAGCTCTTCTTACTAAAGAAGCACTTGGACCAGAAAATGTTGAACTAGCCAACGTTGTTTATGGACCTTTTACATATAAAAGGAGTATTGAAATTGTTAAAAAGTCTGCTGAAAAAATGGGATTAAAGATTACATTTCTTGAATCATTATATCAAAAAGAAATATGGAAAAATGGACCTTCATGTAACATGTGTACCAAAACTGTAAAAATGAATACTGTAAAAAAATATGCAAAAGATAGATTAGTTATAACTGGTTCAAATCAAAGTGATAGCTGGGGAAAAACAGGATTAAAAGTTTTCAATGGTTTATATGCGCCATTAGGTGATTTAAATAAATCTGAAATCCAAAATATTTTGGATTTTTATTCATTTAAATTGGAGAGAATAGGTGAAAATTCAAAAAGGGAAGGTTGTAAATTAAAACATCTTTTAAAGATCATGACAAATTTGGATTATCATGGAAAAGCAGTTGATTTTGCTAATGAAATATTACTTGAAAATGTCCCCAAAAATCTTGAACTTGCCAATGTGAAAATTTTAGGTCCACTTTCTAAGAATATTGCAATCATTAATGTTAAACCTATGGTTGATAACATTAATGAAATAAAGAAAAAAATTGAAAATATTGACGTTATAGATGAAGTAATAGTAGCTAAAAAACCACTAATATTACATGTAATTGCAAACCCTTCAATTTATAGAGTCAAAAACTCTAGGTATTGGATAGAAGTAGGGAAATTACAACCAGAATTTGCCGTTCCAATCAAGGTTATATGGAAGGAATCTAAAAATAACAAATTAAGGACAATACAAGTAGTTGGGGTGGAAGAATGGAAAGATTACGACCCGAGGAACTTGAAAATAAACTTGGGTACAGATTTAGAAATGAAGAACTCTTGCTCACTGCTTTAACACATACATCATTCGCACATGAGAATAAAGTTAAATCTTACGAACGTTTGGAATTCCTTGGAGACGCAGTTATTGATTTATTGCTTAGTACAATTCTTTACCAAGAGTTTATCAATTTAAACGAAGGTACAATGGCACAAATCAAAGCAGCAGTAGCAAGTGAAGATATATTATATGAAATTGGAATAGGTATTGGAATACAAAATTATATCTTTCTTGGAAAAGGTGAGTTAAAAAGTGGCGGAAAATACAAAAAATCTATAATTGCAGATGTTGTTGAAGCATTAGTTGCGGCAATTTATGTTGATTGCAAAAAAGATTTAAATGTTTTAGAAAATGTATTCCATGATACTTTTAAAAGGTATATAGAAATTTTTCTTAGTGGAAAGAGAATTTTTGATTATAAAACAAAACTCCAAGAAATTACCCAAGACCGTT
>NZ_JAIHAP010000038.1:0-15586 GCF_020054775.1 Thermosipho sp. (in: thermotogales)
ATTGATATTTTGGAACCATCACCAAAAACTATAGATGCTTTGATGAAGATTAATCTTCCAGCTGGAGTTGACGTTGAAATCAACTTGTGATTTGAACTTGGAGGTGCTAGAGATGAAAATGATTATTGGAAGAAAAGTTGGAATGACCCGAATCTTTAAGGATGATAAAGTCATTCCCGTAACAGTTATAAAAGCTGGTCCTTGTTATGTTGTTCAGAAGAAAACAATAGATACAGATGGATACAATGCAATACAGATTGGTTTTGAAGAAGCAAAAAAAGTTAATAAGCCAATGGAAGGTGTTTTCAAAAAAGCAGGTGTCAAACCATTGAAAATATTAAAAGAATTCAGAGTAGAAAATCCAGAAGAGTTTGAACTTGGACAAGAAATAAAGGTTGATATTTTTGCCGAAGGTGATAAAATAGATATTACAGGTTGGTCCAAAGGAAGAGGTTTTGCTGGTGCAATGAAAAGATGGGGATTTAGAGGCGGGCCAAAATCTCATGGTGCAAAATTCCATAGAGAACTAGGTTCCGTTGGTCAGCACACAGAACCTGCAAGAATTTTCAAAGGAAAAAAGATGCCGGGACAATATGGTAACGAACGTGTAACAATATTAAACTCAGAAATTGTTAAAATAGACGTAGAGAATAATTTAATAGCAGTAAAAGGTGGCGTCCCAGGAGCGAGAGGCGGCCTTGTCCTTATTAGAACAGCTAAAAGGGGATAAGAGCAAGCCTCGAAAATGAAAAAAGGAGGCATTAGGGATGGCAAAAGTTAGTTTGTTTAACTCAAAAGGTGAAAACATCGGAACAGTTGATTTAAAAGATGAAGTATTTGCTATCGAGCCAAATTTTGATGTTATTTGGCGCTATATTGATATGCAACTTACAAATTCAAGAGCAGGAACAGCTTCTACGAAAACACGTGGAGAAGTGTCCGGTGGTGGAAGAAAACCTTGGATTCAAAAACACACAGGTAGAGCTAGACAAGGTTCAATTAGAGCACCACATTGGAGACACGGTGGTGTAGCTCACGGCCCAAAACCAAGAGTTTATTTTAAGAGATTGAACAAAAAAATGAAAAGACTTGCATTAAAGTCAGCTTTATCTTTAAGACTCAAAGAAGAAAATCTTATCGTTGTTGATGAGATTAAATTCGAAAGGCCAAAAACAAAAGACTTGAGAGAAGTTTTAAAGAACTTGGGACTTGAAAATCAAAAAGTTTTGGTTGTTCTTCCAAAGAAAGTTGAGGAATATGTTAATGTTAAGATTTCTGGACGCAATATTCCAGGAGTTAAAGTTATCATTGCAGACAATCCGGGTGTTGACAGAACAAACATTGATGGATTGAACGTATATGATATTTTGAATCATGACAAACTTGTGCTCCTCCAAGGTACCGTCCAGAAGATCGAGGAGGTGCTTGGCTAATGAAAAACTACGCAGATGTTATTATTAGACCAATTGTTAGTGAAAAATCATATTATGCCAGAGAAGATAGAAAGTATGTTTTTGAAGTTTCTAAAGATGCCAATAAACCACTTATAAAGGAAGCTGTAGAAAAATTGTTTAATGTAAAAGTTGAAAAGGTTAACGTGATAAACGTAAAGCCAAAACCAAAAAGAGATTTAAGACGCGGTGCAATGGCAAGACAAGGATATACTAAATCTTGGAAAAAGGCTATAGTAACTCTTAAAGAAGGGTACACGATTAAGGAATTAGAAGGAGAACATTAAAAGGGGTGAATAATGATGGGTCTTAGAAGATTTAAACCAACAAGCCCTGCAAGAAGACAAATGATAATACCTGATTTTTCCGAAATTACTAAAAAAGAACCGGAAAAATCATTAATTGCTCCACTTAAAAAGACAGGTGGAAGAAATAGCTATGGAAGAGTAACTGTAAGATTTAGAGGTGGCGGGCACAAAAGAAGATACAGAATCATTGATTTTAAAAGAGATAAAGTAGGAGTACCAGCTAGAGTTGTATCTATTGAATACGATCCAAATAGAACGGCAAGAATAGCATTGCTTGTCTATGCAGATGGTGAAAAAAGATATATATTAGCTCCTCAGGGTTTAAATGTTGGTGATACAGTATTGAATGGTCCTGATGCAGAGATTAAGCCAGGTAATGCATTACCACTTGAAAATATTCCAGTTGGTACAATTGTTCATAACGTTGAGTTTATTCCTGGAAAAGGTGGTCAAATAGCAAGATCCGCTGGTACATCATGCCAATTGATGGCAAAAGAAGGAAAATACGCGTTATTGAGAATGCCATCAGGTGAGCTTAGAAAAGTTCCAGTAAAATGTTACGCAACAATCGGAGTAGTTGGAAATGAAGATCACAAAAACGAAGTTGATGGAAAAGCAGGAAGAGTAAGATGGAAAGGTAGAAAACCACATGTTAGAGGTGTTGCAATGAATCCAGTTGATCACCCACATGGTGGTGGTGAAGGAAGAGGAAAAGGACACCATCCACAAAGTCCATGGGGTCAACTTGCTAAAGGTTATAAAACAAGAAGAGGAAAGAAAGCATCAGATAAATTGATTGTAAGAAGAAGAAATGGTTAATGAGGAGGTGCAACGATGGGCAGGTCCACGAAAAAGGGACCTTATGTAGATCCCAAGTTACTAAAAAAAATAAGACAACTTAACGAAGCAGGCGAGAAGAAAATAATTAAAACATGGAGCAGAGCAAGTATGATAGTACCTGAAATGGTTGGACATACAATAGCAGTATATAATGGTTTAAAACACATTCCAGTATACATTACAGAAAATATGGTTGGTCATAGATTAGGTGAATTTTCATTTACCAGAAGATTTGGAGGACACGCTGATAAGTCTGCTAGCAAGGGTCAGGTTAAAAAGTGAGGAGGGTGGAAACAATGCAAGTTCTCATAAAGAGAAACGGAATGAAACGTTCCAAATTCCATAGAGAGAGAAAAGAAAAATTAGCAACAATGCCAGTGTATGAAGCAAGAGCAGTAGCAAAATTTGTTAGAATTTCTCCAAGAAAAGCAAGAAGTGTTGCAAATTCAATTAAAGGTAAAAATGTTTCAGAAGCATTTACAATTCTTGAGTTTTCTCCAAAAAAGGCTGCAAGACTTATAAAAAATGTGTTAAAATCAGCAGTGGCAAATGCTGTTAATAACTATGGGCTTAACGAGGAAAATTTATATGTTTACACATGCTATGTAAACGATGGTCCAAGAATGAAAAGAATTTGGCCAAGAGGTAGAGGAAGTGCAGATATAATTCAAAAAAG
The DNA here is from genome assembly GCF_020054775.1 of Thermosipho sp. (in: thermotogales). Classification (NCBI taxonomy): domain Bacteria; kingdom Thermotogati; phylum Thermotogota; class Thermotogae; order Thermotogales; family Fervidobacteriaceae; genus Thermosipho; species Thermosipho sp. (in: thermotogales). Next base: position 3,276 of record NZ_JAIHAP010000038.1, read on the forward strand.
GATGTCCCATATTACAGTAATTGTTAGAGACAAGGAAGCCGAAAAGGCTGCAAAGGAAGAAAAGTGATAGAAAGGTGAGGTGGTAAGGTGGGTCAAAAAGTTCATCCACGCGGCTTCAGGCTCGGGATAACAGCAGATTGGCAGGCAACATGGTTTAATGAAAAGAATTACAAGGAATACTTGCTTGAAGACGAAGAAATTAGAAAAGCTATAAAGGATAAATATGCACAAGCAGGAATTAGTGAGATTGTTATTGAAAGGCCAGACTCAGAAAGAGTAATTGCAATTATAAAGTCTGCAAGACCAGGAATAATCATAGGTAAAAAAGGTTCAGAAATAACAGAATTAAGACAAGAACTTGAGAAGAAATTTAACAGAAGATTTATAGTCAATGTTGAGGAAATTAAAAATCCTGAAGTTGATGCACAATTAGTAGCAGAAAATATTGCAAGCAGAATTGAAAAACGTGCATCTTACAAAGTAGTAATGAAAAAAGCTATCTTTAATGCTATGAAAAAAGGTGCAAAGGGTATAAAAATAATGGTTTCTGGAAGACTTGCAGGTGCAGAAATTGCAAGAACAGAGTGGTATTTGAAAGGAAGACTTCCACTTCAAACTATAAAATCAATAATTGATTATGGCACAGCTAGAGCTGAAACAAAATATGGTACAATTGGTATTAAAGTATGGATTTATAAAGGCGACGCCGATATCTGACGTCTAAAGGAGGTAGTACGACATGTTAATGCCAAAAAGAGTTAAGTACAGAAAACAACACAGAGGTAGAATGAAAGGAAATGCAAAGGGCGGAGCATTAGTAAACTTCGGTGAATATGGTCTTAAAGCTATGGAGTCACACTGGATTACAGCACAACAGATAGAAGCATGCAGGATTGCAATTACAAGAACCTTAAAGAAAACAGGTAAACTTTGGATTAGAGTTTTTCCTGATAAATCATATACAAAACACCCGGCTGAGAGTAAGCTAGGTAAAGGTAAAGGAAACGTTGAAGGTTGGGTAGCAGTAGTAAAACCAGGAAAAATTTTATTTGAAATTGGTGGAGTAGACGAAAAGCTTGCTAGAGAAGCATTAGAATATGCTGCTACAAAACTTCCAATAAGAACAAAAATAGTAAAAAGACATGAGATAGGTGGTGAAGCAGTATGAAGGCTGCTGAACTTAGAAATTTAACAAATGAAGAATTGATGAATTTATTAGAAGAAAAGAAAAGAACACTCATGAACTTGAGATTCCAGAATGTTTTGGGACAACTTACGGACTACAGTCAAATTTCAAAGACTAGGAAAGACATAGCAAGAATCAAAACAATTCTCAGGGAAAGAGAATTGGGTGTAAGGAGGTAATTGACATGCCTAAAAAGAAATTGATTGGCGAAGTTGTAAGCGATAAAATGGATAAAACAGTTGTAGTTGCAGTTAGTACATTAGTAAAACACCCGAGAGTGGGGAAATATATTAAGAGAACAAAAAAGTATTATGCACACGATGAAAATAACGAATGTAGAGATGGAGATATAGTTGAAATTATTGAATCAAGACCTTTAAGTAAATTAAAAAGATGGAGAGTACTTAGAATAGTGGAAAGATCAGTTTTTGCAGATGAGACTTTAGACGAAGAATTGGAAGGAGGTAGTAGTGATGATAATTAATGAAAGCTACCTCAATGTTGCAGACAACTCGGGAGCAAAACTTTTAAGAGTTATTAGAGTAATGGGCGGTTCAAGGAGAAAATGGGGAACAGTAGGAGACGTAGTTGTATGTAGTGTTAGAGATGCAGTACCAAACGGAGATTTAAAGAAAGGTGATGTTGTAAAGGCTGTTATTGTTAGAACGAAAAAAGAAATTAGAAGACCAGATGGTACTTATATTCGTTTTGATGATAATGCCGCTGTCGTACTAGATAAATATAACGAGCCTAAGGGGACACGTGTTTTTGGCCCAGTTGCAAAGGAATTAAGAGAAAAAGGATTTATGAAAATTGTCTCCTTAGCGCCTGAAGTATTTTAAGGGGTGATGTGAAGTGGCAAGGAAAATAAGAAAAGGCGATACAGTAATGGTACTTTCTGGAAAAGATAAAGGAAAAACAGGTGAAGTTGTAAGAGTAATTCCAAAAGAAGACAAAGTAGTTGTGAGAGGAGTAAATGTTGTAAAAAGACATCAAAGACCAAATGCACAAATGAGACAAGGTGGAATTATTGAGAAAGAATCACCAATTTATGCTTGTAAGGTTGCATTAGTGTGCCCAAGCTGTGGAAAAGCAACAAGAGTTGGATTCAGATTTTTAGAAGATGGAACAAAAGTAAGGTACTGTAAGAAGTGTGGAGAAGTCATAGATAAGTAAGGAGGCATAGAGCATGCAGTACATACCATTGAAAGAAAAGTATGAAAATGAAATCAAACCTGCAATGATGAAAGAATTTGGATATAAAAATATTCATCAAGTTCCAAGACTAGAAAAAATAGTTATTAATATGGGTATCGGTGAAGGTTCAAGAAATAAAGATGTTATTGATATCCATGCAAAAGAATTAGCACTTATTGCAGGTCAAAAACCTGTTGTTACAAAAGCAAAAAAGAGTATCTCTAACTTTAAAATAAGAAAAGGAATGCCAATAGGTTTGAAAGTAACATTAAGAGGAGTTAACATGTACAACTTCTTGTACAAACTTATTAATTTGGTTCTTCCAAAAGTTAGAGACTTTAGAGGATTGAATCCAAATGGTTTTGATGGTAGAGGAAATTATTCATTTGGATTGACGGAACAGTTGGTCTTTCCTGAAATATCTCCAGATCAAGTTAGAAGAGTCCAAGGAATGGATATTGTAATTGTTACAACTGCTAAAACAGATGATGAAGCAAGAAAATTATTAGAGCTCTTTGGATTCCCGTTTAAAAGATAATAAGGAGGTTTAAATATGGCAAGAAAAGGTCTTGTTGAAAGATGGAAAAAGCCAAAGAAATTTAAAACCAGAGAATATACAAGATGTAAGATTTGTGGAAGAGCACATTCCGTGTATAGAGAATTTGGTATTTGTAGAGTTTGTTTCAGAAAAATGGCCAATGAGGGAAAACTCCCGGGAGTTAGGAAGGCAACATGGTAAAAGGAGGGGAATACAATGTGGAGCGATCCAATAGCTGACATGCTCACTCGAATAAGGAATGCAAATGTTGCATTAAAAGAACAAGTAGATGTACCAGCATCAAACTTGAAAAAAGAAATTGCTGAAATATTAAAAAGAGAAGGATTTATAAAAGATTACACATATATTGAAGATGGAAAACAGGGAATAATAAGAATTCACATGAAATACAAAGGTACAAGAAGAAATAGAGAAAGGGTAATTCATGGTATTGTAAGAGTTTCAAAACCTGGAAGAAGAATATATGTTGGAAAAGATAATCTTCCAAAGGTTAAGAATGGATTAGGTATAGCTATTTTAACAACATCAAAAGGTGTGTTAACTGACAAGCAAGCAAGAGAAATCGGTGTTGGCGGAGAAGTTATTGCCTATATTTGGTAAGGAGGTGTACTCAATGTCCCGTATAGCAAATAAACCTATTGTTATACCAAACGGAGTAGAAGTAAAAGTTGAGGGAAATGTCTTAAAAGTAAAAGGACCACTTGGTGAATTAAAACAAGATTTTTTACCATACGTTAAAGTTGAAATTAATGGTAATGAAATGAATGTAAAACCTAATGTTGATTACATGAAAAGAAGATCAGATTTGAAAAAGATGAAGATGTTTACAGGAACATATTGGAGATTATTTAACAATATGGTAATTGGAGTTACTAAAGGATTTAAAAAGGAACTTGAAATTGTTGGAATAGGTTACAGAGCACAGTTACAAGGAAAGAAACTTGTTATGAATCTTGGATATGCCCATCCAGTTGAAATGGAAATTCCTTCTGATGTAAAAGTAGAAGTACCAAGTCCAAATAAAATAATTGTTAGTGGAATTGATAAACAAAGAGTAGGACAAGTTGCAGCAGATATTAGAAAATGGAGAGAACCAAATGTTTACTCAGGAAAAGGTATTAGATACGTAGGAGAAGTAGTAAGATTGAAAGAAGGAAAGAAAGCATAAAGGGGGTACACTGAGATGATAAAAAAAGAGAACAGGAATTGGAGAAGGAAAAAGAGACATCTAAGTATAAGAAAAAAAATCCATGGAACTGCAGATAGACCAAGGTTGTGTGTATACAAGAGCGAAAAACATATTTATGCCCAAATAATTGATGATGATAAGGGACACACGTTGGTTGCAGCATCAACATTGGATAAGGAATTAAGAGAAACTTTGAAAAAGACCTGGAACAAGGAAGCCGCAAGAGAAGTTGGAAAATTAATTGGTAAAAGAGCAATTGAAAAAGGCATTAAGAAAGTAGTATTTGATAGAGGTGGATACAGATATCACGGAAGAGTTGCAGAACTTGCAGAAGGTGCCAGAGAAGCAGGCTTGGAATTTTAAGGGAGGTGCACTGAATGGCAGACATTGCACAGAAGATAAGAAATACAAGGGAAGATTTTGAAGAAAGAATAGTTGAAATAAGAAGGACAACAAAAGTTACTAAGGGTGGAAAAAATTTATCATTTAGAGTTTTAGCTGTTGTTGGAAATAGAAATGGAAAAGTAGGTGTTGGTGTAGGTAAAGCAAGAGAAGTACCAGATGCAATAAGGAAAGCTTTATCAGCTGCAAGAAGAAATGTATTTGAAGTACCAGTTTATAACGGAACAATTCCTCACGAAATTGTTGGAAGACAAGATGCAGCAAAAGTTTTACTTAAACCAGCAGCACCTGGTACAGGTATAATCTCAAATGGAACCGTCCGTGCTATTGTTGAACTTGCAGGAATTCACAACATTCTTACAAAAACAAGCGGTTCAACAAACCCTGTTGTGCTAGCACAAGCAACAGTTAATGGTTTGAAAAACCTCCTATCATTGGAAAAAATTGCACAGTTGAGAGACATTACTCCACAAGAAGTTATCTATGGTGTAAAAAAGGAGGGTTAATAAATGAAAAAATTAAAAATTACACTTGTTAAAAGTCCAATAGGTTATAAATATGATCAAAAAGATACAGTAAAAAGACTGGGATTAAGAAAGTTAAATTCAACAGTAATAAAAGATGATGTTCCTCAAATTAGAGGCATGATTAGGAAAGTAAGGCATTTAGTTAAGGTAGAGGAAATAGAGGAATAAGGAGGTAATATAATATGAGGTTATCAGATATAAGACCTACTCCTGGTTCCATGAGAAAAAGAATTAGAGTGGGTAGAGGAATTGGTTCTGGAAAAGGAAAAACATCTGGTAAGGGTCACAAAGGTCAAAAAGCAAGAGGAACTGGAAAAGTTCATCCATGGTTTGAAGGTGGTCAAACACCTATTCATAGAAGACTTCCAAAATTTGGATTCAAAAACTTTACTAAGAAAGTATATACAGTTGTTAACGTTGAAGATCTTGAAAGAAAATTTAATTCTGGTGATGAAGTAACACCTGAAAAATTACTTGAAGTTGGTTTAATTAAGAAAATCAATGATGGAGTTAAAATTTTAGGAAATGGAGAAATTACAAAACCTCTGACAGTAGTAGCCCATGCCTTTAGTTCAAGTGCCAGGAGGAAGATTGAAGCCGTAGGCGGCAAGGCAGAGGTGATTTAATAATGTGGAAAGCGTTAAAGAACGCATTTAAAATTCCTGAATTGCGCGATAGAATAGTATTTACTCTGTTAATGTTAATTGTTTTTAGACTAGGTATATATATTCCGGTTCCTGGGGTGAACTTAAAGGCATGGGGGGCTGCCTTTTCTCAAATGGGTACAGGTAGTGCAGGGGGCTTGTTAAGTTTTTATGATGTATTTACCGGTGGTGCGTTTAGAAGTTTTTCTATTTTTGCTTTGAGTGTTACACCTTACATTAACGCGTCTATTATTTTGCAATTGCTTTCTTCAGTTATTCCTTCATTAAAGGAAATGTTGAAAGAAGGAGAAGAAGGAAGAAAGAAATTCCAAAGAATAACAAGAAATTTAACAGTTTTACTTGGTGCAATTCAAGCATTTGTTATTTCCTTTGGACTTGCAAGAGGGTTTGAAAATATTCTTGTCATTCCACTTTGGACTTTTGTATTTTTGGCAACAGTTTCTCTTCTTGCTGGAACAATGTTCTTACTTTGGATTGGTGATAGGATTACCGAAAAAGGTATTGGAAACGGAATTAGTGTTTTAATATTTGCTGGAATTGTTGCAAGATATCCAACTTACTTTAGAACAGCAGTTCTTGGTGGTTTGAATATCTTTGAATGGATTTTCTTACTTGGTGTAATGTTCTTGATGGTTATTGGAATTATTTATGTACAACAAGCAGAAAGAAGAATAATGGTTCAATATGCTTCAAGAATGGTTGGAAGAAGAATTTATGGTGGAACATCAACCCATATACCAATTAAAGTTAATCACAGTGGTGTTATACCTATAATTTTTGGTTGGGCAATTGTTTCAATCCCAGTTGGAATCGCACAACTTACAAACTCTGAGACGGCAAAATCCTTGTTCTCAATGACCAGTCCATTAGTAATTACAATTTATGCAGTGTTGATTTTCTTCTTTACGTACTTTTATAGTGTTGTTGTTTTTGATCCAAAAGATATTGCACAAAATATTAAGAGCTATGGTGGTTACATTCCTGGTATAAGACCTGGAAAACCAACAGAACAATATATAACAAGAGTATTAAATAGAATCACATTTGTCGGAGCACTCTTTTTGGTAGCAATAGCACTTGTTCCTTATCTTGTTCAAGGTGTAACGGGAGTAAATATTTGGTTAGGTGGAACAAGTGCATTAATTGCAGTTGGTGTGGCTCTTGACATAGCTCAACAAATGGAAGCACACTTGATTATGAGAAATTACGAAGGTTTTGTTAAAAAGGGTAAACTCCCAGGAAGGAGATGATAAATATGAATATGGTCTTCCTGGGGCCCCCCGGGGCAGGTAAAGGAACATATGCTAAAAGATTAGTAGAAATGCTCAATATACCACACATATCAACTGGTGATATGTTTAGAGAAGCAGTTGCTTCTAAAAGTGAGCTTGGAAAAAAGGTTGAGGAAATATTAAAACGCGGGGATCTAGTGCCAGATGATTTAACTAACTCAATTGTCAAAGATAGATTGTCTAAAGAAGATTGTAAAAATGGCTTTATCTTGGACGGTTTTCCAAGAACGGTAGCTCAAGCAAAAGCATTAGATGAAATAATGAGGTCGCTTGGAAAAGATTTAGATTATGTGATTTATTTTGAAGTTGATGAAGAGGAAGTAGTTAAAAGAATTAGTAATAGAAGAATATGTAGTAATTGTGGAAAGATATACAATTTAATTACACTACCTCCAAAGGTTGATGGAAAATGTGATGTCTGTGGTGGTACGCTTTACCAGAGAGAAGATGATAAAGAAGAAGTAGTAAGAAAAAGATACAAAGTTTATATGGAAAACACATATCCTGTAATAGAATATTATCAAAAATCTAACAAACTTTTTACAGTTAATGGTGCTTTAGATGTTGATTCAGTAATAAAAGAAGTATTAAATATTATCAGAAGGTGAGGAAGTTGATTTATATTAAATCAAAGGAAGAAATTGAAAAGATAAAAATAGCTTCTCAAGCGGTTGGAACAATATTATCCGAGGCTAAAAAAGTAGCAGTTGAAGGAGCTAGTGCTTGGGATGTTGAGCTTCTTGCTGAAAAAATTTTGAAAGAGTTGAAGTGTGCACCTGCATTTAAAGGTTATAACGGTTATCCATATATTACAACTGTTTCAGTAAATGACGAAGTTATTCATGGTTTTCCTTTGAAAAAGAAAGTGTTTAAAAAAGGGGATATAGTTTCAATAGATGTTGGTGCAATATATGAAGGGTACTATGGTGATGGAGCGTATACGTATATAATCGGTGAAACAGATGAGATTGGTACAAAGTTAGTAGAAGTCACAAAAAAGTCTTTGGAAATAGCTATAGAGACTGTAAGAGCTGGAATTAGATTAGGAGATGTATCATACGAGATACAAAAATATGTTGAAGAAAATGGATTTAATGTTGTTAGAGATTTTGTGGGGCATGGAGTCGGGAAAAAATTACACGAAGATCCTCAAATACCAAATTATGGTAAAAAAGGAACGGGAGTAATACTCAGAGAAGGTATGACAATTGCTATAGAACCAATGGTTACTGAAGGCGGCTGGCACGTAGTAATTTTGGATGATGGTTGGACTGTGGTTACTAAAGATGGGAAAAGAGCGGCACATTTTGAACACACATTGTTAGTAAAAAAGGATGGATGTGAAGTTTTAACCCGGCGGGGTGATGGATTTGTCGAATAAGGAAGATATTATTAAGATGGAAGGTACAATTGTTGAGGCTTTACCTAATGCAATGTTTAGAGTAGAGCTTGAAAACGGCCACAAAATTTTGGCACATATCAGTGGAAAAATGCGGAAGAATTTTATAAGGCTAGTGCCTGGAGACAAAGTTGTTGTTGAACTTACTATCTACGACTTAACTAAGGGAAGAATAGTCTATAGGAAAAAGTCATAAAAAGAAAGGAGAGAGGAACTATGAAAGTGCAATCCTCAGTTAAGAAAAGATGCGAGCATTGTAAGATAATAAAAAGAAAAGGAAGAGTATACGTAATTTGTAAAGTAAATCCAAAGCATAATCAGAAGCAGGGTTGAGGAGGGAGATAGATGGCTCGTATCGTCGGTGTTGAAATACCAAACGACAAGAAGGTAGAAATAGCGCTTACATATATATACGGTATTGGTAGAACAAGAGCAAAACAAATTTGTGAAGCAACAAATATTGATCCAGATAAAAGAGTTAGAGAATTAAACGATGAGGAAATCAGTAAAATAGCAACATACATCCAACAAAATTTCAAAGTTGAAGGTGAATTGAGAACTGAAGTTATGCAAAATATAAAAAGGCTAATTGACATTGGATGTTACAGAGGATTTAGACACAAATTAGGCTTGCCAGTTAGAGGTCAAAAAACAAAGTCAAATGCAAGAACTAGAAAAGGTCCAAGACCAAGTAGAATCAAAAAGAAAAAATAGGGAGGGACATAAATGGCCAAAAAAACACGTAGAGTAGTAAAAAGAAAAAAGAAATTAGCAGTTGATCGTGGAGTAGTTCACATAAAATCCACATATAACAATACAATAATTACTTTGACCGATCCAGATGGTAAAGTAATCACCTGGGGTAGTGGAGGAACTGCTGGATTTCAAGGAACAAGAAAAGGTACTCCATATGCAGCACAGCTTGCAGCCGACCAGGTTGCTAAAGAAGCAGTCAAGCTTGGTATGAAAAAAGTTGACATTTTGGTAAAAGGCCCAGGTTCAGGAAGAGAAGCTGCAATAAGAACATTCCAAGCAGCTGGACTCGAGATAGGAGTAATAAAAGATGTTACACCAATTCCATTCAATGGCTGCAGGCCAAAGAAGAAAAGAGTTTAAGGGAGGGAAATAAATGGCTAGATATACAGGTCCACAATGTAAACTTTGCAGACGCGAAGGAATGAAGTTGTACCTGAAAGGTGAGAGGTGCTTTACAGATAAATGTGCTTTTGACAGAAGACCTTTTGCTCCAGGTGATCATGGAAGAGATAAGAAAAAATTAACTCAGTACGGAATTCAATTGAGGGCAAAACAAACGATGAAGAGAATTTACGGAGTTCTTGAAACACAATTTAGAAGATATTATGAAACAGCTTCCAGAAAATCAGGAGATACCCGTGAAAATCTTGTAGTTCAAGTAGAAAGAAGACTCGATAACGTAGTATATAGACTCGGATTTGCAGTTAATAGAACAACTGCAAGGCAGCTAGTAAATCATGGACATGTTTTGGTAAATGGTAGAAAGGTTACTATTCCTTCTTACCAAGTAAGACCAGGCGATGTAATAGAAATAAGGGAAAAGAGTAGAGATATTTTACCAGTTAAAAACGCAATTGAGTTGAATAAAGATAAAAATAGAATGCCTTGGCTCACAGTTGATTATGAAAATTATAAAGGTACATACGAAAGAAATCCAAAACTAGAAGAAGTTATTGATCTTCCAGTTGATGTACAAGCAATTATCGAATTGTACTCGAGGTGATAAAATATGGAATTTGTTATGCCTAAAAGACTTAAGATGGAGGAGCACAAAGAATCGGATGATTACTATTATGCACGTTATGTGCTTTCTCCTCTTGAAAAAGGTTATGCTACAACAATTGGAAATACATTGAGAAGAGTTTTGCTATCTTCAATACCTTCTCTTGCAATAACGGATGTAAAATTTGTAAGGCCAGAAAAATATCATGAATTTGATACTATCGAAGGTGTAAAAGAAGATATTCTTGAGATTCTTTTAAATTTAAAAAAAGTTCAGCTTTCAATGGAAGATTATGTAGAAGATCCTGTTGAGTTGACAATTCAACATAAAGGTGCTGGTGAGATAAAAGCAGGGGATATAATAGTTCCAGCAGGTGTGAGTGTAACAAATCCTAATTTACATATTGCAACTTTAAATGAAGATGCAGACCTAGAAATAAAGCTTTATGCAACTATAGGAAAAGGATTTGTACCTGCAGCAGAAAGAAACGAAAAACCTGATATAGGTTGGATAGTTTTAGATGGAGTTTATAACCCAGTTTTAAAAGTTAACTGGATTGCAGAAAATGTTAGGGTTGGTAAAAAAACAGACTACGATAAGTTAGTATTGGAAATATGGACAAAGAAGAATATTAAGCCATCTGATGCATTAAAGAAAGCTGTAAAAATAATAAATGATCACTTTAGAATTATTGAAGAAAGTTTTGGAGAATTTGATGAAGAAAATGATATCGCTGAAGTAAGTGAAGTAAGCACAGTTGAGGAAGAAGAAGTTGTTGATGAAAATGATATTTTGAGTAGAAAAATTGATGAGTTAGATTTATCAATGCGTGCACTAAATTGCTTAAAACGCGATAAAATTGAAACAATTGGTGATTTGTTGAGTAGAGGAGAAGAGGAACTATTGAAAATCAAAAATTTTGGTCAAAAATCACTTGATGAAGTAAAAGAAAAGTTGATGGAAAAGTTTGGGCTCAGCTTCGGAAAGGGGGAAAGTTGAAATGAGACATCGAATGAAAAGACACAGAATAGGTAGATATGGAAGTCATAGAAAAGCAACTTTAAGAAATCTCTCAAGAGAAATTGTTGAACACGGTAGTATAATTACAACAACTCCAAAGGCAAAGGCTGTACAAATTTTCTTTGAAAAGTTAATGACAAAGGCTGTAAAAGCAAAAAAAGCTGATAAAAAGGAAAGAGAAGTTGCATTGAGAAGAGAAATATTCAAAGCACTTGGAGATAGAAGATTGGTGAACAAATTAGTCGATGAAATTGCTCCAAAATACTTAGATAGACAAGGTGGATATACAGCAATTTATAAGGTTGGTCCAAGAAGAGGCGACGGTGCAGAAATGTCATTAATTAAGCTTGTAATAGAAGAGTAAGGGGGAATACCCCCTTTTTTACTCTTGAGGAGGTGCGGTATGGAAATTAAAGAACTTGGTGTTGATAAAAACATTGTGACAAAAGAATTTATATTTGATTCTGCAGAGATACAAAGAGCTGAAAAGAGAACATTAAACGAACTTAATAGAAAGTACACTATAGAGGGATTTAGGAAGGGTAAAGTTCCTCTTTCTGTTTTTAAAGCTAGATTTGGAAAGGATTTTTATGATTATTTTGTTTTCGAACAATTAGTTGAAGAAACATATAAATCATTTGAGGAAGAGTCAAATTTGTTACTTATACCAGAAATTGCAGAAAAAGAAATAAATAGTGAAAGTGCAAGAATAGTTGTTAATTTTCACAAAAAACCAGTAGCAAAAGTAGATTTTGAGAAAATTAAGGTGAAAGTAGCAAACAAAGATCAAGTTTTAGAAAATTATCTTGATTTAAGATTAAAAACATTAAGAGAGGAAAATGCAGTATTAGAGCCAAAAGAAGGACCAGCAGAGTTTGATGATTTAGTAAGAGTTAAGACATACGTAACTAACAAAGAAACGGGAAAGGTTTTGGTCGATGGTAATGAAGATGAGTATGTACTCTATAAAGATGATGAAAGACCTACGATTCAAAATCTTGTAGGACACAAAAAAGGCGATGTTGTTGAATTTGATAGAGAATTTCAAAAAGGTGAAGAAGAAAAAATAGTTTATAACTACAAAATAGAGATTTTAGATGTTTACAAGAGAATTCT
>NZ_JAIHAP010000039.1:0-15457 GCF_020054775.1 Thermosipho sp. (in: thermotogales)
GTTAATGTCAAGATTTTGAGGATTGTCCTTTTTTTGTAATAGAGAAGCAATTCGAGCTTCAAATAGTATGTCAAGAGAATTGTTACTAGCAGGTCCATCCGTTCCAAGAGCTACAGTCAAACCATTTTCAATCATTTTTTGAATAGGTGCTATACCATTTCCTAATTTTAAATTACTAGTAGGGTTATGAGATATAAACACATTAAAATCTTTTAGCATTTTAATATCATTATCATCAAGATGGACACAGTGAACAGCAAGGAAATGATAATCAGCAATTCCAGAAGAAAGAATTTGTGAAAGTGAAAATTGCTCTTTCTCCCATTTATTTTCAAATAAATGCATTGTAACAGGAATTTTTAATTTTCTGGAGAGTTTACCAATTTCCTTTAAAGCTTCTAAAGAGCAGGTATAAGGAGCATGTGGACCGAGTCCTACGAAAATTCTATTATCAATACCATGCCACTTTTCAAAAAGAGAAAGTGCTTCGTTAAGTCTACTTTTTTCAATTTTGTTTTCTTCTGAAACAAGTCCCCTAGTTAAAAGTGCTTTCATCCCAAAATCTTTTACAGCTTGTGCAACAGAATCTTCAAACATATACATATCACAAAAAGCTACAATACCGTTTTTAGACATTTCCATCATTGAGAGCATAGATGCAAAATAAACTATATCTTCGTTTAATTTTTCTTCAAGTGGTATTATATGTTCAAAAAGCCATTTGTTAAAAGGTAAATCTTCTGCAATACCTCTTAAAATAGACATTGCTGCATGAGTGTGTGTATTTACAAGGCCTGGAATTATTAATTTATTATCTAGATCAAATTCTTCATCCTCATTATCTTTTAAATTCTTATCAATTTTTATTATCTTTCCTTTATCAATTTTTATGTCAACCTTCTCAATATTGGACTTCCAATTTCTTAAAACATATGCATTTCTTAAAATCATTATTTTTCACCCTTTATTTTTTTGGCATCAATCCATAATCCTTCAAGGTCATAAAATTCTCTTGCTTCTTTTGTAAAAATATGTATAACAATGTCTGATGCATCAATTATTAGCCATTCATGATTATCTTCTTTGTCATAATAAATTACTTGTTTTCCAATTTCAGATAATAAATCTAATATTGTATCTCTTAAACTATTCATATGAGTGTTGCTATTAGCAGTAAGGATTATAAAATAATCTGTAGGAACATTAGTATTTGACATATCCAAAATAACAGGTTCAATTGCTTCTTTCTCTAAAATTTTTTTCCAAATTAATTCTAAAATTTCCAAATTATCACCTCCTCATTAATTTTAACTCTTCATCTATATAACCCTTACCTAAATAGCTTCTTATGAAACCAACAAGATAAAATGAACCAGTAACAACTTTTAAATCAGCTTTCATTTCTTTTAGTTTTTCGATTGCATGTATTGGATCAGCTATAAATTCACAAGATTTTGAAAAGTCTTTAACCAATTCATATGTTTCTAAACAATTTATAGCTCTGTGTGATGGTGGGCAAGTAACTATAACATGTTCAAATTCTGGTATCAGTTTTGAAATAACAGAGATTTTATCTTTATCATCTAAAATTCCAAATAATGCTATTTTACTATCGTTTTTGAAGTATATATTTAAGTTTTCCAAAAATTTTTCAGCAGCTTGTGGATTGTGTGAGCCATCAAGGAGAAAACCATTGAACATTTCGAATCTCCCAGGTATAAATGCTTCCTTAAATGCTACAAAAGTATTATTTAAATCAATTTTTTCAAACAACTCGTATGCTTTTAAGGCAATTGCTGCGTTTATGGGTTGATGTGTCCCGTTTAAATTTACTTCAAGCCCTTTAATAGTAGTTTCACCGTAATAATTTATTATATTTTTTCCAAATTGATATTCTACAACTTCATAATCAAAGTCTTTTCCAAGTTCATATACTTTTGCATTCTTATCTGCAGCAATATTATATATAACCTTTTTAGCTTCTTTTGGAACATTACCAATTACTACTGGTCTATTTTCTTTTATGATTCCAGCTTTTTCATACGCAATTTTTTCAAGAGAGTTCCCGAGAATTTTTGTATGCTCAAGACTTACCGTGGTAATTATTGAAACTTCGGGAATAATTACATTAGTTGCGTCAAATCTGCCTCCAAGACCAACTTCAATGGTTGAAATTTCTACGTTTTCCTCTTTATCTATTTCAAATGCAAGAGCAGTTGCAAATTCAAAAAAACTTGGAGAAAATTCTTCACCTTTTTTATCCATTTCTTCAGAGTATTTCTTAACTAGATTAAAGGCATTTAAAAAGCGCTCCTTTGATATATATTTTCCGTTAATTGGAAATCTTTCAAGAATTGAAGATAAGTGGGGAGATAAATATCCCCCCACTTTATACCCATGATTTTTTGCTAAATAATGTAGAAATGTTGTAGTACTTCCTTTTCCATTTGATCCAGTAATATGAAAGCATTTATAATTTTTCTCTGGATTGTTGAGCCTTTTTAATAATTCTTCTATTCTATAAAGTCCTATTTTAATTTTTCCATAAGGTCGTTTAAAGTATAAGTATTTTAATGCGTCTAAATACTCCATATTATCACTTCTTATTTTAGTGATGTAATTATATTTTTAATTTTTTTGATTTGTTCTTCTATGTTTGCTAACTTTTCTTTTGCTTCTTCCACAATTTCTTCAGGTGCACCTTCCAAAAATTTCTTGTTACTAAGTTTGATTCTAAATTTTTGTGCATCTTTTTCAAGTTTTTCAATTTTTTTGTTAAGTCTATTTATTTCAGTTTCAATATCTATTAAATTACCAAGTTCAACGTAAACTTCTAATTCATTATTTACAAATGCACTTGCTGATTTTTCAGGCTTTTGATCGCTGATTTTTATATTTTCTACATTTCCAAGAGTTCTTATATATAACTTTTCTTCTTCTGTAAAGTCATGATTTGAAGAAATATTTACTTTTTGACTTTGAGGTATGTTAATTTCTGCTTTTACATTTCTAATACCTTTTATAATATTCATTAATAATGAAAAGCGTTTTTCACTAATATTGTCTATTAATTTATCATTAACTTTTGGCCATTCAGATACCGTAATTGATTCTCCTGATGTTGGAAGTTTTTGCCATAATTCTTCAGTAATAAATGGCATAAACGGATGCAATAATTTTAAGCTATTATCTAGAACAGTAACTAAGACGTTTTGAACAAGATGCTTTTCCTCAGTTTTTAGTCTTGGTTTTGATACTTCAATATACCAGTCACAGAATTCATCCCAGAAGAAATTGTATATCTCTCTTGCTGCAAGGTTAAATTCATATTGCTCGATTGCATTAGTTACGTTTTTTATAGTTTTTTGTAGTCTTGAAAGGATCCATTTATCAGATAAATTAAGATTTTCAAGAGGAATTTCTTTATAATCTTCCAAATTCATTATTATAAATCTTGTTGCGTTCCATATTTTATTAGCAAATTTTTTACTAGTATCTATGTTTTTAATATCAAGTTTAATGTCCCTTCCTTGGGCAGCAAGTAGAGCTAAAGTGAATCTCATTGGATCTGCACCATATTCTTGAATAACCTCTAATGGATCTATACCATTTCCTAAGGATTTACTCATTTTTCTTCCGAATTTGTCTCTCACAAGTTGATGGATGTAAACATCATTGAAAGGCTTTTTGCCCATAAATTCATAGCCCATCATGACCATTCTTGCAACCCAGAAGAAGATTATATCAAAACCTGTGACTAATACATCTGTTGGATAGAATTCTTTCAAATCGGATGTATTTTCAGGCCAGCCAAGTGTACTAAAGGGCCAAAGTGCAGATGAAAACCAAGTATCTAGAACATCTTCTTCTTGCTTTAGATTAGTACTACCACATTTTTCACATTTTTTAACTTCTTCTTCAGAAACGTTAATGTGACCGCAATCTTGGCAATACCAAATTGGAATTCTATGTCCCCACCAAAGTTGTCTACTAATACACCAATCTCTGATTTCGTACATCCAATTTAAATATACTTTCTTCCATCTATCAGGATAAAACTTTACTTCACCTTTTTCAACAGCTTCAATAGCTTTTTCAGCAAGAGGCTTCATTTTAACAAACCATTGGTCCATTAGCATAGGTTCTATAACTGTATTGCATCTATAGCAGTGACCAACAGAATGTTTAATATCTTCAATTTTTACTAAATAACCTTCTTTTTCCAAATCTTCTACTATTTTTTCTCTTGCTTGATACCTATCAAGACCTTTATATTTTCCACCATTTTCATTGATTGTCATATCATCTTTGAAAATATTAATAAATTCAAGATTATGTCTTTGACCAATTAGATAGTCATTAGGATCATGTGCAGGTGTTACTTTTAAAGCACCAGTTCCAAATTCAGGATCTGCATGCATATCAGCTATTATCTTTATTTTCCTTCCAACAAGTGGAACAATAACTTCTTTTCCAATAAGTTCTTTATATCTTTCATCCGAAGGCGAAACAGCAATAGCAGTGTCTCCTAGCATGGTTTCAGGGCGTGTTGTTGCGATTATAATTTCGCCATTACCATCAGCAAAAGGATATTTTATGTAATATAATTTTCCATCGTGTTCTTCATATTCGACTTCTTCATCGGAAAGAACAGTTTTACATCTAGGACACCAATTTACTATATATTTGCCTTTATAGATTAGTCCTTTTTTATAAAGAGAAACAAAAACTTTTTTTACAGCTTTTGAAAGTCCCTCATCTAAAGTGAAACGTTCTCTTGTCCAATCAACTGAAGCACCAATAGCCATTATTTGATTCTTAATAGTATTACGATATGTGTTAGCCCAATCCCAAACAATTTCCAAAAATTTTTCTCTTCCAAGTTCTTCTCTTTTTTTACCTTCTTTTTCAATAGCTTTTTCCACAGCTGTTTGAGTTGCTATACCTGCATGATCTTCTCCTGGTACCCATAAAGTTTTAAATCCATTCATTCTTTTAAATCTTACTAAGATATCTTGAAGGGTTATGTTTAAAGCATGACCCATGTGTATTTTTCCAGTAATATTAGGAGGAGGAATAACAATCGAATATTTTGGGCCATCTTTTTTAGGAGTAAAATATCCTTTTTCTAGCCAAAATTTGTACCATTTTGTTTCAATATTTGCTGGATCATACCTTGTGCCAATTTCATTATTCACCAATTGCACCTCCCAATTTTTCTATTTTTATCTTTGTATCAATTTTTATGTTTTTATCTTTATAATTTAAAAACAAATAGTCTAATGATTCTTTTATTCTATTTGCAATTTGTTTGGCTGTTATTTCATTAATCCCATGTAAAATTATTGAAAATCTTTTTTGGCCGCTCCTGAATACAAAATCTTTTGGAATTCTTACACTGTGTTTGATTACAGATGCAGCTCTTGCAATTACGAAATTTATTTCATCCTCTGCGAGTGAATCAAAATCAAGGTCGAGTGTTATTACAAAAAAAGTTGAATTCGAATTACTCAGCATAGAGTATACGGTATTAAAAAAAGATTCATTTGGAAGTCTTGTAACTTTATCAACAAAGTTTCCATTTAGTAATTTTAATAGATAATCCATATTAATCACCTCTTAATTAATTTCTTCTTTATTATAACATATTCTTTAAGATTGTGAAAAGTTCGAAGTAGTGTGTTATAATGTAAAATTGGATGGTGAATTTTAATTTTTTGGGAGGTGTGGTGTCTTGAAGCTATCGAGCTTTTTGGGAGGAGTACATCCTCCCGAAAATAAGTCGTTGAGTAAAGATATTCCAATTAAAAAAGCCCCTTTACCAGAAAAGGTTATAGTATTTATGCAACAGCATGCGGGTGCTCCTGCAAAACCTGTAGTGCAGGTTGGTGATGAAGTTAAAACTGGTCAAGTTATTGGTGAACCTTCCGGGTTCGTTTCTGCGTATGTTCATTCACCAGTAACTGGTAAAGTTGTTGAAGTTAAAAAGATAAGTAATATAATTTTTGGAAAAGCAGTTGACGCAGTTATTATTGAAAGAGAATCTGAAGATGATTGGGAGCTTCTTCCTCATGGTGATTTTGAGAAATTTTCAAAAGAAGAGCTTCTTGATATCATTCAAAAAGCAGGTATTGTAGGACTTGGTGGTGCAATGTTCCCAACACATATAAAGTTAAATCCTCCAAAGGATAAAAAAATTGATACATTAATTATAAATGGTGCAGAATGTGAACCATACTTGACAATTGATCACAGAATGATGTTAGAAAAGCATGAAGAGATTTTGTTAGGTATTGAAATTGTAAAGAAAATTTTAAATGTTAAAAATGTGTATATAGGAATTGAGGATAATAAAATTGATGCAATTAATCTTTTAAATGATAAATGGAGAGGAAAAGTTACTGTTGTTCCATTAAAAACAAAATATCCTCAAGGTGCTGAAAAACAATTAATTTATGCTGTTACAAAAAGAAGTGTTCCACGTGGTGGCCTTCCATTGGATGTTGGAGTTGTAGTTCAAAATGTAAGTACTATGTATGCAATTAAGGAAGCAGTAATTGATGGTAAACCTCTTATAGAAAGAGGCTTAACCTTAACTGGGGAAGCAATTAAAAAACCAGGAAATTGGTGGATAAGAATTGGTACTCCTATTTCATGGATTGTGGATAATTTAGGTGAAGGATTTAAAGAAGGACTTGAAGAAATAAAGGTTTTAATGGGTGGACCAATGATGGGAATACCTATAAACAATATAGAAACTCCAATAGTAAAGGGAAATAATGGAATTACAAGTATTGTTCCACATGAACAGAAAAGCACCTTTTGTATTAGATGTTCTTATTGTGTAAATGTATGTCCAATGGGACTCCAGCCATACTTATTAGACTTGCTTGGAAAGAAAAAAAGATATGATGAAGCAGCAAGTATAGGATTAATGGATTGTATAGAATGTGGTTCTTGTACGTATATTTGTCCTGCTAAGATTGAACATGTTAAAACTATTAAACTTGCTAAAAAAGTGTATAGGGCCCTGAGGGGAGGGAAGAAATGATGAAGTTGATTACTGGAAATGCTCCACATTTAAGATCAAATGACACAACTTCAAAAGTAATGTTGGATGTTATTATAGCTTTATTACCAGCTTTAATAGGTGCATGGTATTTTTTTGGTTTTTATGCATTTTTTCTTGCTATTTTAGGTGCATTTTTTGGTGAATTATTTGAATTATTTATTATGAAAGTACTTAGAAAAGATAAAAATTTTGTGCCAAATGGGAGTGCTGCGGTAACAGGAATACTTCTTGCTATGAATGTTAGTCCTGCAACATCATGGTGGGTATTTTTACTTGGATTAGTTTTTGCGTTAGGTGTTGCAAAACATGCTTTTGGTGGACTTGGAATGAACATATTTAACCCCGCACTTGCTGGGAGGGCATTTTTGTTAGTTTCATTTCCAGTTCAAATGACGACATGGTATAAACCTACACTTTCTTTTTCTAAATGGGTTGATGTTCAAACAACTGCTACACCACTTGCCGTTTTAAAAGAAACAGGAAGTGTAAATGTAAGCTATTGGGATTTGTTTATAGGAAATAGAGCAGGATCCATAGGTGAAACGAGTGTTTTATTGTTACTAATAGGTTTTGCATACCTTGTTGCTAGAAAAAGAATAAAATTGATGATTCCAATTTTTTATATAGGAACTGTTTTTGTTATGTCATCGTTTTTCTATTTTGCAAATCCAACATTTGGTACACCTCTATTTCATATTCTCAGTGGTGGTTTGATGTTAGGTGCATTATTTATGGCAACTGATATGGTTACAAGTCCTATGACAATAAAAGGGCAAGCTATATTTGGTATTGGTGCTGGAGTTATGACTTTACTAATAAGGTATTTTGCGGGTTATCCAGAGGGGGTCTCATTATCAATTCTCTTAATGAATGCATTTGTTCCACTTATTGATAGATACACACAACCACGCATTTTTGGTGAGGTGAAATCATGAAAGATATGATAAAAACAGGTCTAATTTTGATGATATATACTTTGGTTGCAGGCTTGATTTTAGGATTTATCTATACTTCAACCCAAGCTGCAATAAAAGAAGCTGAATTGAAAAATACCATTGACGCGGTTAAGTTTGTTCTTACAGAAAATGGGAATCTATTAGTAAAAGAGAAAGTAATAAAAGAAGCAGTATTAAAGGGTTCAAAAGAGGAAGAAAAAGAAATATTTAAAAAAGGAACTAGTGCTGTTTTGACCCCTGTTTTAAATTTTGATACTGAAAGAGGAAAGGTTTACGTTTTAAAGGGGTATGGTATTGGCTATGGTGGAAAAGTTATTACAATAGCATCCTTTTTAGTAAATAATAAAAAAATTGATCTTTTATCAATAAGGGTTATTGAATATTCACAAGAAACACCTGGACTTGGAGCAAAGATATCTGAAGAGACATCTCAAAAGAGATTTTATCCTATCCCATATGAAGGTTTAAAAAATGGAGTTAAAGTTGACAAAGATGCTGGAAAATCTAATCTTTCGCCTGAAGAAGCAAAAAAGATTGGAGTTGTAAAAATAAGTGATGTAATGACAGGAGCAACTATTACACCTCGAGCAGTTGCATCAACTATTGACGCAATGTTCGAATATTTGCAAAAGGAGGTGCAATAATTAATGGCAAGCAGATCATGGAAAGAATTCAGTAAAGGTTTTATTGTAGAAAATCCTACTTATGTTCAAGCATTAGGAATGTGTCCAACACTTGCAACTACTACTAGCGCGAAGAATGGTTTTGGAATGGGGCTTGCTGCTACTGCTGTTTTAGTTATGTCAAATATAGTTGTTTCTCTTTTGAGAAAAGCAGTTCCTGAAAAAATAAGAATTCCAATATTTATAACTATAATTGCATCTTTTGTTACAATTGTTGATCTTTTGATGCATGCCTATGTATACGATCTTTGGAAAACATTAGGATTATTTATTCCTCTTATTGTTGTTAACTGTGTAATTATGGGTAGAGCAGAGTCATTTGCATCAAAGAATAATGTTTGGTATTCAATGTTAGATGGTCTTGGAATGGGTCTTGGCTTTACAGCAAGTTTAACTCTTTTAGGTGCAATTAGAGAATTGCTTGGAAGTGGTACATTATTTGATGTAAAAATTTGGGGTAAAGCATTTAATGTGTTTATCATGATTCTTCCCCCTGGTGCTTATTTGACATTAGGTTTACTTGCTGCACTTTTTGCATATATAGGTATGAAGAGGAAAGAAAGGGGGAACACTAAATGAAGATTTTTTTGATACTATTATCAGCAATGCTTGTTAATAACTATGTTTTTATGAGATTTTTAGGTATTTGTCCGTTTTTAGGTGTGTCTAAAAAAATGGATACAGCCGTTGGAATGGGTCTTGCAGCAACATTTGTTCTTGTAATGTCCTCTACAATTTCTTGGTTTGTTGATAGACTTTTAATATCACTTGGCCTTGAATTTTTAAGAACAATTGCGTTTATTTTGGTTATTGCATCGTTTGTTCAATTTGTTGAATTGTTTTTAAAGAAAAATAATCCAAACTTGTATGATGCACTTGGAATATTTCTTCCACTCATTACCACAAATTGTATAATATTGGGTGTTGCCCTTATAAATAGTATGAATAATTACAATCTTTTAGAAACAATTTTTAATTCTCTTGGTGCGGGGCTTGGTTTTCTTTTAGCATTAATAATATTTAGTGCAATTCGTGAAAAATTGGAATTATATGATTTACCAAAACCATTTGAAGGACTTCCAATTGCGTTGATTACAGCATCTTTGTTGTCTTTAGCATTTATGGGATTCCAGGGTATGATAAAGTTATAAAACTTGAAAATATAAATGGTATTTGATATAATAAAAATGTAATTGAGCGGGTGTAGCTCAGGTGGTAGAGCATCAGCTTCCCAAGCTGAGGGCCGCGGGTTCGAGTCCCGTCGCCCGCTCCAACGGGGCTTAAAAGCCCTGTTTTTTTTAATAGACAACATTGGGAGGTAATACTTTGACTATAGATGCAATTATCTCTTTATTTATTTTTGTTGTTGTATATTATTTAATAATTTCTGAAAAAGTTCATAGATCAATTTCTGTAGTTTTAGGTGCTTTTATCTTAACTTTTTTTGGAGTATTTGAAGATCCTGATTACTTGTTTAAAAATTATGTTGATTTTGATACTATTTTTCTCTTAATTGGAATGATGCTTCTTGTTTCTGCTGTTAAAAGTACTGGTTTTTTTGAATATGTAGCTTTTAAACTGATTCATTTTTCTAAAAATTCATTTTTATCTATTTTTATTCTTTTAAACTTTTTTGTAGCATTTTTTTCGGCCTTTGTAGATAATGTAACCACAATAATGATTTTTATTCCAATAACACTTGCAGTTGCTGATGCCGCGGGTATTGATCCTACCTTTTTTGTTCTCTCAGAGGTTTTTAGTTCTAATATTGGTGGTACAGCTACACTAATAGGTGATCCCCCAAATATTTTAATTGGAAATGCAGCAAGGCTTACTTTTAATGATTTTATACTGAATACTTCTCCAGCCACATTAATAACTTGGGGAACTATTATTTTATATTTTGTATTAAAAAATAAAAAATATTTGAAAAAAAATATAAGTTTTGAATTTTCTGCTATTGAAATTACAAAAAGTAATTTAATTAAATCTACAGTTTTGTTGATTAGTGTAATAATTTTATTTACAATTCAAGAAAAAATAGGAGTGCATAGTTCAGTCATAGCATTTGGAATGGGTTTTTTATCGATTTTGGTTATTGACCCAAAAAATGTTGAAAAACATTTTGGTGAAATTGAATGGGGAACTATATTTTTCTTTATAGGTTTGTTTATTATAACAGGTGCACTTGAAGATACTGGAATTTTAAAAAATTTAGCAATGATTTTAAGCAAAAATTTTGGAAGTACCCCAAAATTATTTGGAATGTTTTTGATTATTATGTCATTTGTAGTTAGTGGATTTTTTGATAATATTCCATTTACTGCGACAATGATTCCTGTAATTAAGATGCTTCCTTCAATTAACTCTACTTTTGTTAATCTAAATCCTTATTGGTGGGCTTTATCTCTTGGTGTATGTTTTGGAGGAAATCTTACACAAATTGGTGCATCTGCAAATATTGTTGCAATTACCATGCTATTAAAATATTCAAAAAGATCTGTTTCTTTTAAAGAGTATATGAAATTTTCTCTTATACCATCATTAATTTCTTTGATAATTTCTATAGCATATGTTGAATTTAGATATTTTTAATTGGGGAGGTCTTAAAAAATATGTTTTGGACTTTTATAGGGCTTATTATTGGTATTATTTTGCTAATTAAAGGAGCAGATTGGCTTGTAGAAGGAGCGGTATCTGTAGCTTTAAATTTGGGTGTTTCAAAAATGGTTGTTGGTCTTTCAGTTGTTGCTTTTGGAACATCATTGCCAGAACTTGTCGCTTCGTTAGTTGCAGTTTTTAAAGGTTATTCAAGTGTTTCAATTTCAAATGTAGTTGGAAGTAATATTGCTAATATTTCGCTTGCTCTTGCCTTGTCGGCTTTATTTGTTTCAATTCCTATAAAAAAGCAAACCATACGCGCTGAAATGCCCTTCATGCTTATTTCAACTTTGACTTTTACGGTGTTATTTTTGAAAGATTATAATTTAGTTTGGAATTATGGAATAGTGTTTTTATTATTGATGATTATCTATATATACTATCTTATAACTAGTGCAAAAGAAATTGTTCAAGAAGAATTTGAAGAAGAAGTTAAAGAAGTTAAGAGTACATGGTTTTCTATATTTTTAATTGTTTTAGGTGTAGTTGGAGTTTCTGTTGGTGGAGAAATGACAATTAGAAATGTTGTAAAAATTGCAGAGCTTTTTAATCTTAGTGAAACCTTCGTTGGTTTAACTATAGTTGCTGTTGGAACGTCATTGCCTGAAATTGTTGTTAGTGTTATTTCGACAGTAAAAGGTGAAAATGATATTTTAGTTGGAAATATAGTGGGAAGTAATGTTTTTAATATTTTACTGATACTAGGTGTTAGCTCATTGTTTGGAAATTTAGTTGTTGATGTTAATAATTTTACGATTGATCTTATAGTTATGAATTTACTGGCTGTATTATTGTTTGTTTTTTCAATCTTTAGAAAGAGGATATTTAGACTTGAAGCAGTAGTATTTCTTAGTATGTATTTTTACTATCTCTACCGAATAATTTTAAGAAGATAAATTTCATTTTACTTTTTGGAGGTGTAAAAATGCCTATTTATAGAGTTAATGATGTTACAAATGATGAGCGAATAAGTGACTATTTTAAACTAACTGAAAAAAATGATATTAAAGGGATTAGTTTTGGAATTTTACCTCAAAAAGAGACTTTATTTCCATCCATTGAAGATATTGTTTATGAATCGCCAGATGAGATTATTGAAACTTTAGAAGAATCAGATTTTATTGATTGTGAAGGTGACGCAGGAGATTGTGTTATGAATTTTTTAGAAAGTTTGTCGGATGAAGATTATGTAAGATTTTTACGTAATTTTATTATTAACTTTAATGAAGTTTATTCTGAAATAGTTTATTATAATTATGATGAAGTTTTGAGTGATGAAGATATAAAAGATTTTCTGCTTGAAAATATAGAGAGTATAATTGAGGAATGTCATTATAAAGAATTTGATGATGAAGATGATGAAAGTTATTTGTTTGAACAATTAGACGATGATGAAATGTTAGAAACAATAGAGGAACTTTCTGGGGATATTGAATCAATTAAAATTGGATCCTTAGATGCTTTATTTTGGGGAAATGAAGAAAAATTGAGTAAAGAAACAAAAGAAATTTTAGAAAAATTAGATGCAGAAAGATATGAGATTAATAGAGATCTTGTAGTAGTTTATACAAATTATTTCATGGAAAATTTTGCTGAAAAAGTGGGAGAAATTTTGGTTGAAATTTTTGAAGATGGAGATTGGCCCGAGGAGATTTGGACTAGAAATGCTGTAAACAGGATGTTTAATTTGGCATTTGATAAGATTTGGCAACATATGGATGAAATAGAATCATATATAGCAGAAAACTTATCAAATGATTATCTTTATGCATTATCAAGAGCGTTTGTTGCAACATTAGAAGAATTTTAATATAAAAACTGAAAGCGGGGGTGTATCTATGAGAGAAGCATTAACATTTGATGATGTTTTGTTGGTACCAGGTTATAGTGAAGTTTTACCAGCACAAGTAGATGTAACTACTAGACTTACCAGAAAAATTGAACTTAAAATACCACTTTTAAGTGCGGCTATGGATACTGTAACTGAGGCAGAGCTTGCAAAAGCTATAGCTAGAGAAGGTGGAATTGGTATAATACACAAGAATATGACGATTGAAGAACAAGCACATCAAGTTAAAATAGTTAAAAGAACAGAAAATGGAATAATTGATGACCCAGTTACTATATTGCCGAATGTAACAGTTGAAGAAGCTGATAAAATAATGGCAGAATATAAAATTGGAGGATTGCCTGTTGTAGATGAAAATAATAAACTTTTGGGGTTAATTACAAACAGAGATATCCGTTTTGAAAGAAATCCAAAAAGACAAGTATCTGAATTAATGACACCAAAAGATAAATTAGTAATTGCAAAAAAAGGAATTTCCATTGAAGAGGCTAGAGATATTTTACATGAAAATAAAATTGAAAAACTTCCTCTTATTAATGAAGATGGTACTCTGGCAGGATTAATTACTATAAAAGATATTAAGAGTGTAGTTGAACATCCGAATGCATCAAGAGATTCAAAAGGGAGATTGTTAGTTGGCGCAGCAGTTGGAACAAGTGAAGATACTCTTATTAGAGTTGAAGCATTAGTAAAAGCCGGAGTAGATGTAATAGTTATCGATACCGCACATGGTCATTCTAAAAAAGTAATTGAAACTTTAAAAATGGTAAAGAGAGAATTTCCAGATCTTCAGGTGATTGCTGGTAATGTAGCAACAGCTCAAGCAACAGAAGAGTTAATTAAAAATGGTGCAGACGCTGTAAAGGTTGGAATTGGCCCGGGTTCAATTTGTACAACAAGAGTTGTTGCAGGAATAGGAGTTCCACAGCTTACTGCAATAATGGATTGTGTGGAGGTTGCAAAAAAATATGATGTGCCAATTATAGCAGATGGTGGTATTAGATTTTCTGGCGATATTGTAAAAGCATTAGCCGCAGGTGCTGAAACAGTAATGCTAGGAAGTATATTTGCAGGTACTGAGGAAGCACCAGGAGAGACTATATTATACCAAGGAAGAAAATATAAATCATATAGAGGCATGGGATCACTTGGAGCAATGAGCAGAGGTAGTGCAGATAGATATTTTCAAAGTGGAAATCAAAAATTTATACCTGAAGGTGTAGAAGGAATGGTTCCTTTTAAAGGTAATGTAAAAGATGTTGTTTATCAATTGATTGGCGGATTAAGATCAGGTATGGGATATGTTGGAGCTGCAAATATTAAAGAACTTCAGCAAAAAGCTCAATTTATAAAAATAACACCTGCCTCTGTAAAAGAAAGCCATCCACATGACATAATTGTTACTAAAGAGCCACCAAATTATTGGTCAAAGAATATATAATCAAAATTTGAATAAAAATAATATTTTAAAACCAGCACTCGGTGCTGGTTTTATTTTATTTAATTAATAATATAGTTTTAATTAAAGTTTTTATAAGTTTAGTTAATATCGGATAATTTTTTTATTATTTTTACTTTTTTAATCTAAAGTTTATCTTAATATAGTAACCTGTTTGTAAAATAGTTAACTTTGCGTTAATTAAATTGATTTTTTTTTGATATAATAATATCAGTATTTAATTTCTTAACATACAAATAAACTTACTTTCAAAGGAGGTATTAAGATGAAATTTAGAAGCTTAACTCAGTTAATCTTAACTATTGTTTTAGCATCAGCTTTGGTTTTGACATTTTCCTTTTTATTAACTAATTTTTTGATTACAAAGAATGAGCTAACGAATTTGAAAGTAGAAGCGGTAAAAGATGTTGTGAATAGCGCTTATGGAATTATAGAAAATATATACAATATGGAAAAATCTGGTCAAATAACTCATGAAGAGGCTATTAAATTGATTAAGAAATACGTAGGTTCTATGAAATTTGAAGGTAGTAATTACGTATTTATATTTGATAAAAACTATGTTGGAATTGTTCATCCTACTTTAGAAGGTAAAAAGCTGATAATGTGAAAGATCCAAATGGTAAATATGTGGTAGTTGATTTAGTTGAAGGTGCAAGAAAAAATGGTGAATTTGTTTACAATTATATTTGGAATAAGCCTTCTATTAATAAAGAAGTTGGGAAAGTTGCATATGCAAGATGGTTTGAACCATATAAATTTATGATTGGTGCAGGT
>NZ_JAIHAP010000040.1:0-15369 GCF_020054775.1 Thermosipho sp. (in: thermotogales)
GGTAGGCTCATCAAGTATATAAAAATCTGATTTTGAAAGGATCTTTGAAAGAGCGGCCCTAATGGCAATTGCAACACTTACCTGCTCTCCACCTGAGAGCATCGAAAATGTTCTCTCTACTGATTCTTTAAAATTTTTTAGAATAACTTCATAATCATTTTCCGCAGAGAATTCTATCATTTCTACTTTCCCGGTCATTATATTGTAGTTTACAGTTGAAAGATTAGAAATCTCATCTGAAATCCTGTGAGATACCTTCATTCCCAAATCTCTTAATTTTTCTCTAAATTCTTTTGTCAATTTTTTCTTCTCTTCTAAAAAATTTCTCTTAGATTCAAGCTCTCTTTTTTCATTTTCAAGCCTTTTCTTTCTTTCTCTTTCCTTAATAAGAAACTTTACAGTTTCCTCTAATTTTCCTACTTGCTGTGAAAACTCTGACAATTTTTCATTTCTTTTATCAATATCTACAACTAAATTATTTTTTTCACGTTCTATTTCTTCTATATTGTGAATCTTTTCTAATTCTTTTTCAAGAATACTAGCCGATTTTTGACTTTCTTCTATCTTTTTCTTTGTATCTTTAATTTCTTCTAATATATCTTCTAGCATCTGAGCTTCCTTTTCAAATTTTTTATACATATCAAAATCTTTTCTTAACTTATCCATCTCTTTTTGTTTTTCTTCTATAGAGTTCATTGTACTTTCCATATCTTTTTCAATATCACCATATAATACCAGGCTTTTTTCAACTTGCTCTAGTTCCTTTGAGGTTTTCTCAAAACTTTCGTTAAATAATGATATTTTTTCATTTATGTCCTTTAACTTTTCATCTTCTTCTACAATTTCTCTTAAATATTTTTCATGTTCTTTTTCAATGCTGTTTTTTCTCTCTTTTGTGGCTGAAATTTGCTTTACCAAAGATAAATATTTTCCCTCATATTCTTTCTTTATTTTTTCCATATCTTCATAGTTTTGAGTTTTAAGAATATTTTCTATACTCTTTATACTTTCCTTTTCCCTTTCAATTTCCTCAAGTTTTAAATTTATATTAGAAAGTTCTATTTCTTTTTCTTTTACATTTTTCTCTAACTCTTCCCTTTTTTTCTTTAAATCTCCTAACATTTTTAAACTCTTTTCAAGTTCAGATATTTCCTCCTCTATTTCTTCCTTTTCAACGATATATACCTCAAATCCTCCTTTTTCCTTTACATTTTTACACTCTTCCTTCAATATCGGACATATCCCACTAGATAATTCACGACTTACATTTTTTATATTTTCAAGTCTTGCACGCAAATTTGCAAGATCTTGGACTAATTGATCTTCATAACTTATATTTTTCTTTACTTCTTCTATCTGTTGCATTAACCTTGAAATCTCATCTTCAAGCAACTTCCTATTAAAAGAAAGCTTTTCTTCTTCTGAAATTTTTAAATATTTGTGTTGTAATTCTACCTTTAGTTTCCCTAGATCTTCATATCTTTTATTAAACTCCTCTATTTCTGCAGAAAGTTTAGATTGATCATACAAAAGATTTTTCAAATATTCATCTAACTTAAAAATCTCTTTTTTTAAATCACTAATTTTTTCAGCCTTTTCAGCTATTCTTTTTTCAATTTCTACCTTTTTTTCTTTTAAACTACTAATTTGAGATTCTAATACACTTTTACTTTTTTCTAATTCATTCCTTTTATCTTGAAGCGTTTCTTTTTCACGCTTTTTCCCTTGAAGTTCCTTTTGATTGGTATTTAATCTTCTTACCTCTTTTTCAAGCTCTAAATACATTTCATATCCTTTTTTTGTTTTTTCTACAATATCCTTGGCTTTTTTTGCATTCTCTAATCTTTTATTTAAATCATCTAATTTGCTATTTAAATGTTCTTTTTCTTTTTCCAGCATTTGCAAGTCCTTTTTTATTCTTTTATAACTTTCTATTATATCCTCTAAACTTTTTTGTCTTTTTCTTAGGTTCTGTACTTCTGCTCTTAGGTTCTCTATCTCATTTTTAACTTCTTCTAATTTTTCTTCATGTGATTTTATTCTTTCCTCTAAATCAGCAAATTCCTCGCTTTCAAGTTCTAACTTTATCTTTTCTAACTCAACCTTATTAACTTCTAAGTCTTTTTCATAACTTTGCTGAACTTTAAAAAGTTTGTCGGATATCTCTCTATACACATCTGTTTCAAATAATCTATCAAATAACTGCTTTCTCTCAGCAGGTGTTTTTGAAAAAATATCCGTAAGTTGATTTTGGTAAGTATATATTACTTTATTAAACACCTCTTCGTTAATTCCAACAATGGTTTTAATGTATTCTGAAATATCTTCTTTCCCTTCATATTTCAAGCTTCCATCTTTTGAATAAAGACTTGATTTGCTTTGTCCTATACTTTTTTCCAAAACGTATTCTTTTCCATCGCTTGCAATAAATTCTACCTTTATTTGAGCCTTTTTACTTCCATCATTTGTAATAATAGAATTTAACGTTCCGCGTGGTGATTTTGAAAAAAACGCAACACTCAATGCCTCAAATATTGAGCTTTTCCCCGTTCCATTTTTTCCAAGCAAAAGATTAATACCTGGTTTAAATTCAAATTCTCTATCTTTATGCACCCTAAAATTTTTCAAACAAACCTTCTTAATTATCATCTTTTTCACCCTCAAGTAATTTGTTTAAAAACTCGTCAAATATATCTATCAAATCCTCTTCCCTCTCCATTTTCTTTAAAGTCGAGATAAGTTTTGATGTATCATCTGCATTTTTTGAAAAAATATTTCCCCATGACTTAATAATCTGTTTTTCAATTTCTTCTTTGCTAAGATTTTTAAGTTGATTGCTATTATATACCTGACCTTCAAAAATCACCTTCACATTTACCTTTAATGCTCCCTTTGATAGTAACTCTACCTCAATCCAACCAACATTAGGATATCTGCCTGATGCAGAATTTATCTCAAGGTTTATTATCTCTCCTTTTTCAACATCCAAATTTGCCACAAAATCTTTGTAATTATCTATACTGATTCTATATGTGGAAAGTTTTCTCTTTTTTGATGGATAAAAGGTATATTTTCTTGAATCAGTGTCAAAAATTATATAGCCTTTTTGCTCCTTTTCGTTTAAATCCCAATATTCAGGAGCGCCAGGTATAAAAAAGAATGGATTTGTTGATGGGTATTTATAAAAGGAGTGAAAATGACCTGCGGCAATATACAAAACTTTATTTGAAAAAGCATCAATGACTTCCTTTGTCACGCATCCTGGAAGCAGAGTATCAGATAAATCATTAACAATCGCAGTGTGTACAATAACTATATTATTTTCTTTATCTAAAGATTGAGACAAATCTTGCAACGCCTTTTCATTTAAATTAGATTGATATGAAACTCCAAAAAATTTTATTCCATCAATTTCTATTGGTACAAACTTAAACTTTTCACCATCTAAATAAGACTTTGGAAATATTGCAAGGTCTTTTTTTTCAAGATACCATATCCAAGACTCTTTATATGAAGAAACCTGATCATGGTTTCCCTCAATAGCCAAAACTTTAATTTCATTTTCCTTTAAAACATTTAAAAGTTTTTCTGCTTTATACAATGTTTCAGGAGAAATATCATTTTTATCAAACAAATCACCGGAAATAATTACCAAATCGACTTTGTTTTTAACAGCTTCATTAACTATATACTCTGCCGCTTTAAAATAGTCTTCATACCTTTCATTAGAATATAACCCGACACCCCCAGCAGGTCTTCTATCAAGGTGCCAATCAGAAGTATGTAAAATTTTCACAAAATCACCTCAAACAAACCTTATACTTTTCTCTTATACAATATTATCTGAATTCTATCAGAGACATCCTCAGATGTATCTGATATGTCTGCTATCCTATGAACCAAATCTTTCAACTGAATTTTTTCAGCAAGAGGTATATCAAGTGAAAAGATCTTTCTAATAGTACTCCTTTCTATCTCGTCTGTTTCATGTTCGAATCTTTCTGTTTCTACAATCATCTGACTTGCCTTTTCAAAATCTTCGAACATTTCCTTTGCAGCTTCCTTTAAAGCTTTGTAAGTTTCAAGTGATTTTGATATTAAAGCTTTCAAGTTTTCGTGAATCTCTTTTGGAATGGTTAAATCTTGCAGATCTATCTCGTCTGCAACGCTTTCTGCCTTGTTTGCTATCCTATCAAGTGCTTCTATTGTTCCAAGAAGATCCCCTCTAAAATTTGGTAAAAACGCACCTGAATACATTTCAAGTTCTGCTTTCCTTCTTATTTGATCGGCTGTTGTTTCTGCTTTTCTTACTTCTTCAGCTAATTCCTTATATTTCTCTTTCTTTTCTTCAAAAATAAGATCCTGGAGCTTTACTATCGTATTTTCAACTGCATCAAGATGCTGTCTAAAAAGCTCTATAACCACCTGCTCTTTTTTTCCAAAAAAAAGGCTCATATATTTTCTCCTCCTTTACTTTACAAATATATAAATTTGCCTTGGATTTATCGTCCAACTTGTATTCTGTAAAATCATTTCATCTTTTGCTCCAAATTCATAGTTGTCACCATCAAAAAATGCATACCACACCCATTTATACCCTTCTGGAACTTCGTATGTATTTGAATACGTTAG
This sequence comes from Thermosipho sp. (in: thermotogales), assembly GCF_020054775.1. NCBI lineage: Bacteria > Thermotogati > Thermotogota > Thermotogae > Thermotogales > Fervidobacteriaceae > Thermosipho > Thermosipho sp. (in: thermotogales). Next base: position 4,633 of record NZ_JAIHAP010000040.1, read on the forward strand.
ATCAAGGTTAATTAATACAAGAACATCCTGGAAGTTATTCGACTTTTTCAAAACATACAAGTTTTTCCAATCTCTCTCAATCGTAGTACTTCCAAAAGCAAGTGCCGGATAATCTTTTCGTAAGTTGATAAATTCTTTAAAAAAGTTTAAAATAGAATACCCATTTTCTTGTTCTTCTACAGACACTCCATCATCTGGATCATCGTATATTGCTCCATCTTCATTAGCACTTCCTTCAGTAATACCTTCGTAAAACTCTTTTGTCCAATAAGTTTGACCGTTCCCTTTTTGATCCTTATACCATTGCATTGGCTCACGCACAGGTATATCCCATGGTTCTGAATGCCACTTCCATCCCCTAAGTCCTATTTCATCACCATAGTAAATAGTTGGCATGCCTGTTAATGAGAGTAGTAAAGCATTAACTAGCAAATATTGTTTTGTGGCAGATATTACATCTCCCTGATATTTACTATCTACAAGCTCAGAAATAAATCTGTCAAGATCATGACTATCAATAAATGGAAAATGAAAAACATTTAAATTATACAACGAGGAATCAACCCAACTAATAGAGTCTGAAATTAAGTTATCTCTCCCTTCAAAATTTCCTCTCAAATTGTACATAAAACTAAAATTAAACACAGGCATTGGAGCAAATTTTAAAAGAACATTTGAATCTCCATCGTAAACCTCACTCACAACTATTGCATTTTCCCCAAGTTTATCTTTTATATAGTCTTCTATCTCTTTTGCAACGCTTGCTGACTGTTCAATTCCATCGCTCCAGTCAAATCCATAATAATGTTTTGCTGCATCTAATCTAAATCCATCTACTCCCATATCTGCCCAAAAATCTATTATTTTTTTCACTTCATCCATTACTTTAGGGTTGTCGTAATTAAGGTCCGGCATTGATGAATCAAACAATCCAAAATACCACACAGTTTGTCCTTTTGAATTAACCTTATAATGCCAATGATTCTTATTTTGAGGCTCATCCAAGCTCATAATGTAATAGTTCCAATATGGAGAATTAGTAGTATTTTCAACTGCATCAAGAAACCATGGATGTGTATCCGACGTATGATTAACAACAAGATCCATTATTACCTTTATTCCATTTTCATTTAGAACCTTTATCATATTATCAAGATCTTGTAGTGTTCCATAATCTGGTTCTACATCATAGTAATCTTCAACATCATATCCATGATAAGATTTACTTTTATTAAATGGTAAAAACCAGACTGTATCTACTCCAAGAGATTTTAGATAATCTACCTTTTCAGCAACTCCACTAAAGTCTCCTACACCATCACCATCAGTATCAAAATATGAACGGATGAATAGTGTATACATAGTAGACGATGTAAGAGGAAGATTCAATGATGTTATAGTTATATCATCTCTTGAAATCTCATTAATCTTACTTTCAAATCCATTAGCAACTACTCTAATCGCAATTTTCTCAAGATCCCAAAATTGCCTGCCTGTGAATTCTGTTGAAAAAGAATTTTGTGTTAGTTGAGAAATTATTTCGTATTCATTGCTATTTATACCTTTTTTCAAAACTTCAAAAGTAACACTTGAATTGGTATAATTCCAATCCAACTTAAGCTCATTCGTATCAACGTTATAAGTAGCACTTATACTGTCAACACTTTCTAAATCTATAAGTTTAATATTTTCTTTTTTTAGAACAACTAATCCACTCTCTTTACCGTTGGCATAAACATTAATAGCGATTCCACTAAATTTATCGAATTCTTGCTTGGTAAAATTTTCTATTGTATAACTTTTCTCGCGTGTTTTTCCAACAAATTCATACAAATATTCTCCTTGTTCCTCTAATTCTTTATACACATAAAATTCTGCATTTGGATCTGAATAGTCCCAATTCATTGAAAGATTCCCTTCTAATTCATTTATCTCTCCACTTAAATTTGTTACAGGATCCACAAAAGGCAACTCAATTTGCGGAAATACAACTACTAATTTCGGTTCATTAACCTCTGTATCAAAGACTACATTAAATGTTAAACTTTTTGTCTTTGCTGGAAGCACTTCTATGCTAAATTCATTTTCAAGATGAACTTTTTCTGGTAACATACTTGCATCCTTTGATTTAAGATCAACTTCAAATTTTACAGTCCACATACCAGGGTATAATTCTTTATTAATTAAAGTGGAAGTACCCGTAATTGTTACAGGTACCTCTTCATAATCTTCTTGTGCTGTATCTTTTTTGAGGATCAACGTTGCCGATGTAATATCATAATTTTCATAAATAATATCGTCAATTTCAATTATTGTCCTAACTATTCCATTAACAAAAAAAGTTTCAATATTAACGATATTATTCTTCTCATCTATGATCTGATTAACTTTTTCCCCTGAAAAGATAACTAAATCTTCCTCATATCCTTTTACCTCAAATGTATAAGTTCCAGGAAGAAGTTCAATTTCAAAATAAATATTTGTTTTGTTTGTTGTTTCCTTAGTAAATACAATCTGATCATTTACATCCTTAACAGTAATAATCACTTTACTAAGATAATCAATAAAAGATTCTTTTGAAACATTCCACGTATTAGTAGTATCATTCTCAATAAATGGCGTATTAACATTTACTTTTACAAGGACCTTTTGCTTTGAATTTAGTATTTGGCTTTCGTTTTTAACTTCTGAAATACAACCAGAGAAGAAAATAAAAAGTGCTAAGATTAAAAGAAAAGTAAATCTAGAATACGACATCTTCTTTCTCATCTTACCCCTCTCCTTAAATCCTTTAAATTTTACGATATATTAATTAAAACATTTTCACTATATAGTATATCAAAAATGTAATAGCTCCAGAAATAACAGGCGTGTTTACCCACGCACTTACTATTTTTAAAATAATCTTTTTACTTGAAAGTCTAGAACCTCTTGCATAACCTGCACCGATAACTGCTCCAACAATTGCTTGAGATGTAGAAACTGGAATTCCCAAAAGCGCATAAATCCATACAGTAATAGATTCACCCAGCACAGCAATAGCAGATGAGTAATAATCAAGCTCTATTATTTGTGTACCAACAGTGTACATCACTTTATAGCTATAGGTTAAAACCCCAAGCGCTATACTTACGCCTCCCAATAGTGCTGCGTTTTGCACACCTATTGTTTTAGCAAAAACACCAGTAATATTTGCAACATTATTTGCACCTAGAGAATATGAACCATATGCACCTATAATAAGAGTTCCGTAAAAAATGACCTTTTCTTTCACATAAATGGACTTTATCTTGTTAAAAGGTACCGCAAAAATTTTGTATGCCAAAAAGCTAAATATTATCCCACCAATAGGTGTACCTATCCAGGCTGCAAAAAGTTTTACAAGAACGCCCCACTTTACATTTCCTTCTATTAAAGAAGTAACAATTAGTGATCCAACAATTGCTTGAGAAGAAGAAACTGGAACTCCAAGGTAAGTCATGGTAGTCATAGTTATTGCTGAAGCCAAAACAGAGATGGAGGCAAGTCCAATCTGACTTGACGAAATACTACTTATCGTTTCAATACCTTTAGCACCGTCAAGCATTGCCCCTAGAATGATAAATATCGCGGAAATAATTGTAGCAGTCCTATATTTAACTATCCTATTACTTACAGCTGTTCCAAATATATTAGCTGCATCATTTGCACCAAGCGACCATCCAAAAAATATTGCTGGTAGGATGTACAAAAAAATAGTTATCACCTCCATACAGAAGTGTATCTTTTTATATTACCACAGGTCAATTATTTAAATCAAAAAAAGATTTTTGAAAAATAATAAACAATAATTGTGAATAATCCTGAAAAAAGTGGTGTTGCTATCCATGTTGTAATAATTTGAAAAATAATCTTTTTGTTTGTAAGTTTTGAACCTCTTGCAAGGCCTGTACCAATTACTGCTCCAACTATCGCTTGTGATACAGAAACCGGTATTCCTATAACAGAATAGATCCAAACGGTGATAGATTGACCAAGGATAGATATGGCAGAAGAAAAGTAATCAAGTTCTATAATTTTTTTACTGACTGTATACATTACTTTCTTATTACTAAAAAGTGCACCAGCAGCTATGCTTAACCCTCCAACAAGAGCTGCCATCCTTATTCCTATTTGATTTGCAAACACTCCAGTAATATTTGCAACATTGTTTGCGCCTAAAGCATATGAACCATATGCACCAACTAGCAACGTAGAAATTACCAACACTTTCTCCCTAACCCAAAAAGATCTTATCTTATTAAACGGTACGGAAAGTATTCTATAAAGTAAAAAGCCAAAAATAATTCCTCCAACAGGTGTGGTAACCCAAGCAATAACCAACTTAACTAAAATTTTCCAATTAACATTGTTGTTTAATATACCTACAGCTAATATAGCTCCAACAATTGCCTGAGAAGATGAAGACGGAATACCAATTTTCGAAAGAATTAACATAGTTAAAGCTGCTGAAAATACAGTTATTGCTGCAAAATAAAGCGACATATTTGAAAAATTACTTATAGTTCTAATACCTTTTTCTCCACCAATTAATGCTCCTAAAAGTACGCATAATGCAGCTACTTTAGTAACCGTTTTGTATTTTAAAACCCCATTTTCAACTGAGGGACCAAATATATTGGCAGAATCATTAGAACCAAGAAGCATGCCAAAAAATATAGCAAACACTACGTACAAAAATCTTTCCCCCTTTCTCAAAAAATGGCGGTAATATTAAGGATATTAAAATTTTCTAATTTTGTCAAATTTAGATAAAAAAATATCGGGGAGAAATCTCCCCGATATCTTCAACACTTATATCCTTACTTTAAAAGTTCTTGAGCGGTTTTAATTCCCATATCAAAGGCTTTCATATTTAAATCAACTGCCTTCTTTGGAACACTAACCTTAATAACTTCTTTAATAGATTCTGGAGAAAGTGGAAAATCAGGAGTTTGAGTCAAAGCACCTATTAAAACAACATTGGTTGCTATTATATTACCTGCATCTTTAGCTATACTTTCTGCATCAAAACTTATATATTTTGCATTAAATCTATTCTCTACTATATCTTTTATCTGTTCATGAGATGGATAATTTGCAAGTCCCATAGCAACTTGTACTGGTTGTATTGGCCTAGAATTTGTAAATACAAGTCCTCCCCCTTTTAAATAATTTATGTATCTAAGTGCCTCTACAGGTTCAAAAGAAAGGATAACATCTGCTTTTCCCTCAGGTACCATTGAACCGTATACATTCTCACCAAATCTAACATATGAAATAACACTACCAAATCTTTGGCTCATACCGTGAACTTCTCCAACCCTTACCTTGTATCCTTCGTTAAGTGCCGCCCACCCTAAAAGGTTTGCAGCAGTTAAAATTCCTTGACCACCGACTCCAGTAATAACAATATTATATTCTTTAACGGCAACCATTATTCCGCCTCCTTTACCAATTCAAAAGCACCAAATGGACAAACTTGTGCACAGCTTCCACAACCCCAACACATCGTTGGATCAATCTTTGCTTTTTTATTTTCTGCATCCCAGAAAATAGCAGGACAACCAAATGTAACAATACATGTTTTACATCCTGTACACTTATCTGTGTTTACTTTATACAGTGGCAATTTCTCTTTATTCTTTCTTGCTTTACCTACTCTGTAAAGCGCACAAACTTGTCTTGATACAACAACACTTACTCCTTCAACTTCAAGAGCTTTCTTTATAACTTCCGTTGTTTTCTTTATATCATATGGATTAACAACTTCCACAAAATCAGCACCCATAGCCTTTACAACATCTTCAATTGGTATTCTCTTTCCAACACCATGTGGAGTCTCACCTGTTCCAGGATTTGGCTGGTCTCCAGTCATTGCCGTTATTTCGTTGTCTACTACAACAACCAAAATATTTGATCTGTTGTATATAGCATTTGCAATTGCCGGAAGACCTGTATGGTAGAATGTAGAATCTCCTATTGTTGCAACTACTACTTGTTTCTTTTCATATGTTTCTTCATTTTTTGCGCCATTTATCGCCACACTTAATCCATGTGCTACTCCAATTGAACCACCCATTGCAACTGTTGTATCAACCGCACTTAATGGAGGAAGTACTCCAAGTGTATAACAACCTATATCACTTGGAAATATTGCTTTCTTTCTTGTTGCTTTATTTATTGCAAAGAAAGAATTTCTATGGGGACATGCTGGACACAATGAAGGTGGTCTTGGAGGAAGAACACTACTAATTTCTTTATATTTTGCATCCAATTCTTCAAAGTTTATTGGGGTTTCAATCCCCAAAAATTTTGAAATTGCAATAACTGCACGTTTTGTGTCCATTTCATATATTCTTGGAACAATATTTTTACCATATATTGGTATATTTAACCCTTTATCATACGCCCACATCTTTATTTGTTCCTCAACAACAGGCTCAAGTTCCTCAACAATCAATACTCTTTCAAGTCCTTCTAAGAACGTCTCAACTAATTTATATGGAACTGGGAAAGGTGTTGCAAGTTTTAAAATCTTTACATCATCAATATTCAACCAAGAAAGCGCTTCTTTTACATATGCATATGAAAGCCCTGGTGCAATAATTCCAACCTTTCCGTTTCCTTCAATCTTGTTAAAAGGACAATTTGCAAATTCTTCACGTATTTTTTCAATGTTTTCAAGAATTTTTGGATGGAAATTTCTAGAATGTGCAGGAATATCAACAAATCTTTTTGGATCTTTTTCAAATTTTCCGTGTCTTCTTACTTTATTTACTATCTCGTCTGGAAGTTCTCCTAAGACAACATCTCCTCTCATATGAGAAGATCTAGTCGTTGTTCGAAGAATCACCATATGTTTGAACTTTTCACTAATTTCAAACGCATATTTTGTCAAGTCCTTTGCTTCTTGAACACTACAAGGTTCAAGAACTGGGACATTAGCAAATTTTCCAAAGACTCTTGTATCTTGCTCATTTTGAGATGACCACATGCTTGGATCATCTGCGACCATAACAACAAATCCGCCTTCAACACCCATTCCAACGGCACTCATGAATGTATCTGCGGCAACGTTTAAACCAACGTGTTTCATAGCTGTCATGGACCTAAGACCACTCCATGCAGCAGAAAGCGCCGTTTCAAAAGCAACCTTTTCATTTGTGGAATACTCCATGTAAACTCCTGCGTCTTTTGCAACTGCCGCCATAGTATCAGTAAGCTCAGAACTTGGAGTACCTGGATATGCCGCAAAAACTGCTATGTTTGATTCAAGTGCACCTCTTGCAATAGCATGGTTTCCAAGAAGCAAAATCTTCTCTCCAGGTTTGTTAAGTAATACCATATCAGTAACCTTTGCCATCTTATCACTCCCAATGCATAATTTTTTTCATTACCCACATTTATAATTTTCCAATAAATAAGACAAAAACGCAAATATATTCAGAATATAAATCAATCAATTTTTTAGGTATATCTACGATTTTTTAAGAATACCAGTTTTTTTAACAAGTTTTGAAAAGAATTTAACACACAAATTTATAATAGTTTTAACAAGATTGGTATATTTTAAGAGTTATAATAAAGAGTGTGGTCAAGATTATTATAATTTGGTTGCAGAGGGGGTAGACTCGTGGAAAAAATATTTGCAATAGCAATAGTAGCAATTGCATACGGTTATATCATCTTTGGAAAAAAATACAAAGCCCCTATTGTGTTTGGCCTTGCCCTCATAGTTGCTGCTCTTAAACTAGTAGAAGGTCTTGAACCAGAAAATATAAGCAGAGTAGTTGACTTTAACACATTAGGACTTTTGGCTGGTATGACGGTAATTGTTGAATTTTTAAAAAAGACAGGCCTTTTCCAATTTCTTGCAATTAGAATTGTTAAAAAGGGCGGGAAGAGATTCTTTTTAACAATTGTAGGACTGATGGCGCTGGTTGCACTTTCTTCTGCATTCTTAGACAACCTTGTAACAATCATCCTTATAGCCCCAATGATATTTTTAATTACCGACTCTCTTGGTCTCAACCCTATCCCATTTTTAATGCTGACTATAATAATAGATAATATAGGTGGTATGTCAACATTAATTGGAAGTCCTTTGAACCTAGTTCTTGGCTCGGTAAGTGGTTTAGGTTTTAATGATTTTATCAAAAACATGTGGTTTATTACAATAATAAGCTTTTTAATAACCGTATTTATGTTTAAAAAATACACAAAAGTCGATAAGTCCATCGAAGAAAAATTAGAAAAACTTTCTGATATAGATGAAAGTAGAGCAATTACAGATAAAAAATCTTTAAAATTTACTCTAACAGTTTTCTTTATAGTCTTATCACTCTTTGGACTCCATCAAGTAATAGAACTTGATCTTTCCTTTGTTGCTCTTTTAGGTGCAATAGCGGTTATGTTATTTCACAAAAAACAATTTAACGATATAAGTAATGAAATTGACTGGGATACTCTATTCTTTTATGCCGGATTGTACATACTCTCCTTTACACTAGAAGAAATTGGTATTACAAATTTACTTGCAGGTTTATTTAGTCCGCTTTCAAATCATCAATTTTTATCTATCTTTGTAATATTCTTATTTGTTTCAATTTCAATTCCGTGGCTCAGCGCTGTTCCAGGAACATTGATCATTGCACCTGTTATCAAAATTCTCATATCTTCCGGTTTTTCATCAACATTTTGGTGGGTGTATGCAATAAGTGCAAATCTTGCTACAAATTTAACTCCTCTTGGCGCTGTTCAAAATATTGTTGGAGTAAATCTTCTATCAAAACAAATTGGAAGAAATTTTTCATTTGGAGAATACATAAAATGGACTTTTAAACCTTATCTTGTTACCTCATTAGTAGGATTTCTATACATATTACTTAGAATCTATATTGGAGGTTAAGTATGAAATGTAGAGGTTGTGGTGCAGAGCTTCAATACACAGATCCAAAAAAACCAGGATATATTCCAAAAGAGATTTTGGAAAATGAACCTGATCCATTATGTCAAAGGTGCTATAGAATAATCCACTATGGAAAATTAACAGTACCTGTACAAGAAGAAATATTCTTACACCAAATCGATAAAGTTATTAAAAATTTTGAAAAAGTATTATACGTTATAGACATTACCGATTTTGAAGGCACGTATAGAAGTGAAATAATGGAGAAACTGCAAGGAAAAGACGTGTACTTTGCCATAACAAAGTTTGACCTTCTCCCAAGATCACTTTCCTCTATTGAAGCTCAAGAGTGGCTTAAAAAAAGATTAAATACAACTTCTGAAAAAATCTTCCTCACAAGTAGTAAAAATGGGTTTGGATTGAAAAAACTTGAAAAGTTCTTTAAAGACTCAAAAAAAGACATTTTAATCGTAGGAGTAACCAACGTTGGAAAATCTTCTCTCCTTTCAGCTTTTACAAAAGAGCATCCGACAATATCTCCATTTCCTGGAACAACCCTTGGAATAGTAAAAAGGAAAGTTTTTAACACCTACATATACGATACTCCAGGAATTTTGACAAATGACAGAGTCATAGATCTTTTATCTCCTGAGTGTCAGGCTAAAATACTTAAAACAAATAACTTAACTAGAAAAACTTTTAAAATTGACCAATCACGCGCCATCTTAGTTAGTGCTTTTTGCAAAATCGAGGTTGAATTTGATGGAGATAAAAAGCCAATTTTTCAAATATTTGCTCCTGAAAAAGTGACTTTTCATGAAACAAAGAGTGAAAGAGCAGATCAATTAATCCATCAAAGAGCAGGAGATTTATTGCAGCCACCATGTAAAAAAACTGATATGTCAAAATATAACTTTAAAACAGAAAGAATATTAGTCGATCAAAAGCAGGAAATTTCAATAAACGGCTTATGCTTTATCAACATTAAAAGAGGACCGTTTGTAGCCAAAATTACTGTTCCAGAAAATATTAACGTTACCTTGAGAGATAGATTACTAAAACCAAAAAGAGGAGGTTAAAAAATGAAAATCAAAGAACCTGGAATTATTGCTGGTGTAAGCAACAGACACGTTCACCTTTCAAGAGAAGATGTGGAAATTCTTTTTGGAAAAGACTACCAACTTACTCCAATAAAAGATCTAGGTCAACCTGGTCAATTTGCCTGTCAAGAAACTGTTATCATAGTTGGACCAAAAGGTGCTATTGAAAAAGTAAGAGTTTTAGGTCCAGAAAGAAAAGAGACACAAATTGAAATATCCCTTACAGATGCATTTAAAATTGGTGTTAGACCTCCTGTAAGAGATTCAGGAGACCTTGATGGAACACCAGGAATAGTAATTGTCGGACCAAAAGGCAGTGTAATTAAAGATAAAGGTGTGATTATAGCAAAAAGACATATTCACATGCACACTTCTGATGCAGAAAAATATGGTGTAAAAGATAAAGATATAGTAAAAGTTTTAGTTGAAAAAGAAGGCAGAAGACTTATATTCGACGATGTTTTAATAAGAGTTAGCGAAAAATACGCACTTGAATTCCACGTTGACACAGACGAGGCTAATGCTGCTCTTTTAAAGACTGGTGATCTTGTCTATATAATTGATGAAGAATAATTAAAGAAAATAATCTAGAAAAATCCCCTTCTTTTTTGGACTGAACCCAAGAAAAGGAACGAAATAAAAAACACCCCCGGAAGTGATAAAATATAACTATCTAGGGGGTGTTTTTCATTGGCAAAGAAAGGGCAA
>NZ_JAIHAP010000041.1:0-15267 GCF_020054775.1 Thermosipho sp. (in: thermotogales)
ACCTTTCCAAGTTCTTTTTTTGCAATAAACGCAACAGGGGCCACATAACCTATAATGAGTGGAATGTCAAGTGCACTTTGATGATTGGCTACAACCAAATAATTTTCTCCTATCTCAGGTTTTTTTCCATACACGTGTACCTTAATTCCTAACAGTTTAAAAGCCATTCTTCCAAAAGTTTCAATTTGACCAACGACAAAACGTCTTGATAAGTTTTTATTAAATAAGCCTATTAAAAAACCAATAAACAATACAATCGCACCGTAAAAAACAATATATATTACTGCACCTATAAGGAAATATAAAGTATAAAAGAAGCTTCCTATTTTTCTCATAGCTTCCTCCCTATAACATGCTTTTCAATATTTTCAAATGCTTTTTCTTCTAAATTTGAAAGCTCAGTTAATTTGCTTTCTATCTCTTCTATTTCTTTTATAGAAGATTTTGTTGCTGGATTTTTAGGAGCAAAAACAACACAGCTATCAAGATACGGTTGTATGGAAATTTCATAGCTTCCTATTTCTTTTGCTTTTTCTACGATATCAATTTTTTCAAAACCAATTAAAGGTCTCAGAACCGGTAAATTAGAAGCCGACTCAATAGTATGTAAGTTTTCTAGAGTTTGACTTGCAACCTGACCTACATTTTCACCTGTTATAATTGCTTTTGCTTTAATCTTTTTTGCTAGTTTATTTGCTATCCTCATCATACTACGCCTTTGTATTATAAGCGAATATCTATCTGGTGCATTTGTTTTTATATATTGCTGAATAGGGGTAAATGGGACAATCCAAGTTTTTAAAGTGTCTGGAACGTATTTGGACAAAATATTCGACAATTCTAGAATCTTATTCTTTGACTTTTCGCTAGTAAATGGCGGACTCAAAAAGCTTAAAGTTTCAATTAAAATTCCTCTTTTCATCATGTACCAACCGGCTACTGGGCTATCAATTCCTCCACTTAAAAGTAAAATACCTTTTCCAGAACTTCCAACTGGAAAGCCACCATACATCTGTTCTTTTCCAACAAAAACAAATACTTCTTTTTCTTTAACTTCGATACCTACAATTATATCTGGATTGTGAACATCAACTGATAATTCTTTAAAATTTTCCAAAACAAAGGCACCAATGTGTGCACTAAGTTCTTGAGAGTTCATAGGAAATTGTTTATATGATCTCTTAGTTTGTACTTTAAAAGTTTTTTCATTCTTTAATTTTAATTTCAAAAGCTTTAAAACAACTTCTTTAATTTTATCTAAATCATGAGAAACTGCGTAGGCAAAGCTAAAATTTTGGATCCCAAATACATACTTCAACCTTTCTTTAATTTCATCAAAATCCATGTCTTTAAGTCTTATAATTATCCTTCCATACCTTTTATTTATTTCAGGCGGTCTTGCAATCTTTCTAATATTATCTATTAATTTTTTCTCAAAATAGCCCCTATTTTTACCCTTCAGTCCAATTTCTGAATACCTTACTACAACAACTGGTTCCATCTTTTTCCTCCTTTCTCACAGATAATATTTTACCACAAATATTAAAAGAGTTATATTTTTTATTAACTTGGGTAAAACTAATTAACATTGATAAAACTAATCAACATTGACAAAACTAATTAAAAATAATATACTATTATTGAAAATGATAATCATTCTCAATAAAAAAAACGGAGGTGCATTTATGGCAAGTTTTATAATCACTTTTAGAGAAGCGCTTGAAGCGGCACTTATAGTCAGTATTATTTTTGCATTTTTAAACAAGAACAAACTCCCCAGCTACAAAAAACATGTATATTTAGGTATCACGCTCGGAATTGTTTCAAGTATCATATTTGGTATGATATTAGGTGCACTTGAGGAACACTTTGCTGAAGCATTCGAAGGTATCTTTTCCTTAATCGGCGCTTTTCTTATAACTACACTAATCTTGTGGCTTCATAAAAATAAAAATTTTGGTAAAGAGATCCAAAATAAGCTTAATAGTTCATTAAACAAAAATTTTGGAATAACTTTAATACTACTTGTTACTGTAAACATCCTTAGAGAAGGTTTTGAAACTGTTATTTTTCTATCTGCAATACCTGGTGATGCATCCATCTTTTATGCAATATTAGGAATAGTAGTAGCTTTAGTACTTGGATATCTTCTCTATATTGGTATACTAAAAGTAAATATTTCAATTTTCTTTACAGTTACGAATATACTTTTAATTTTATTTGCTGCAGGATTAATTGCCTATGGTATACACGAACTTCAAGAAGCAGGATGGTTCCCAATAATTATTGAGCATATCTATGATATTAATTCATTTATAAATGAAAAAGGTACATTTGGAGGATTTTTAAAAACACTCTTTGGATACAACGGAAACCCATCACTAATTGAATTTATTGCATACTGGACTTACCTTATACCTTCTATGTTTTTTGCTTTTAGAAAAAAAGAAATAAAAAAATAATACTAATCGACTAGAATAATTAATATTCTTAAATAATATTCTTAAAGTATAATGGCTTTGGCAAACACCAAAGCCATTTATTAAATATAATACATCACAAATAAATCCATAATTTACTCAATCAACGCACATTTTCTATAGGAAATTTTAAATCATTAACTGTAACTAAAATATAATCAAATATTAATAACAAAAATTTACGTTGCTTTATTTTGTTTAGAATGTCGTCTTAATACTTTTGTAACCAATTTTGGAAAAACTCTTTTTTTACTAGTTTCCTGTTTTTATATTTGTAACTTTTATGTTAACAGATTAAAATTAGACAAATTTTTAGGGGATGTTTTCGAAGATAAAATTAAATAAAAGCTCATAAATTCTATATTTAACTTACCGTTTACTTCCACTCAAAGGTTTTGTTACTTTTTCTTGTTATATTTATTTATGAGAATAGTTATAGGTTTAGAATCTACCTATGAGGAATGAAAACTTTTTGCGATCTCCACCAAAAAACTTTTGTATAAAAGTTTAGAATCTACCTATGAGGAATGAAAACTCAATCCATTCAAGATTGTTCCCGAAGAATATAATATTGAGTTTAGAATCTACCTATGAGGAATGAAAACAATAGAATCTTGTTTTCTCCAAGATTTCCGCGGGGAGATTCGTGTTTAGAATCTACCTATGAGGAATGAAAACTTCTGTCATTGCGAGGGTTGCATTTTTCAAAGGAAAATCAATGTTTAGAATCTACCTATGAGGAATGAAAACCGTCCTAGGATTTCTTTAATTGCTATATCTAGATTTTCGTTTAGAATCTACCTATGAGGAATGAAAACTTCCCACCAACCAAAATTATTGGTGGAGATTCTTTTTCCGTTTAGAATCTACCTATGAGGAATGAAAACAATAATCTCCCCGTTTTTTAAAATTATAATAAAAACATCGACCGTTTAGAATCTACCTATGAGGAATGAAAACTATGTCAAGAAAAACAATAAAGGTCGGCGACTTCAGAATAAATCTGTTTAGAATCTACCTATGAGGAATGAAAACGAAATTAATAGTGGGGACGATGTACTTCCGTCGTAAATTTCGAGTTTAGAATCTACCTATGAGGAATGAAAACCTTTTTCTGGTTCTTCTACCTCAAAGATATGGTCAAAATTTGTTTAGAATCTACCTATGAGGAATGAAAACTACCATTGACATTTATACTGTTTATTTCCTTTTTTATAATCCATGTTTAGAATCTACCTATGAGGAATGAAAACTAAAATATTCTGTGATTTTCCAATCACAGAATTTGGTAGTTTAGAATCTACCTATGAGGAATGAAAACTTTGTTATAATTTGCATCACTTTTTTAATTTGTTTGTTATCTAGTTTAGAATCTACCTATGAGGAATGAAAACTTGATAAATACAAGGTCTTTGAAGACAATTGTTTTTATTTTTTGTGTTTAGAATCTACCTATGAGGAATGAAAACTACTTCCTCTCAAAACAACAAATTTTTGTAGTTTTGCCATAGTGTTTAGAATCTACCTATGAGGAATGAAAACTTATTTTTAATGCATAGACCATATAGTTCTTCTGTCTCGTTTAGAATCTACCTATGAGGAATGAAAACTCAATTTCCTCATCGAATTCAAATTTCGTTTTTTTTACATTGTTTAGAATCTACCTATGAGGAATGAAAACATTTTTGCGTTTATTTGTGGTCCAAATGCTTCGTTATATGTTTAGAATCTACCTATGAGGAATGAAAACCATTCGAGACCTTCAAAAAATACTTTTAAAAATTTTTCTATGGTTTAGAATCTACCTATGAGGAATGAAAACTTTTTTTGATGTTTTGATCTGGCAACCAGACGTAGAAAAAGTTTAGAATCTACCTATGAGGAATGAAAACTAATTAAATTTTCAATGTTCATCAAACCTGTTATAGGGGTTTAGAATCTACCTATGAGGAATGAAAACAAAAAGTTTGTTGTTTTCTATTTTCAATCCATATAGTTCTTGTTTAGAATCTACCTATGAGGAATGAAAACAACCTCAATACGGTGCTGTTCTTCGAAAATCACACTAAACTCTTTGTTTAGAATCTACCTATGAGGAATGAAAACAACCTACTACATTCCATCTCAATACGGTGCTGTTCTTCGAAAAGTTTAGAATCTACCTATGAGGAATGAAAACGTTATTACATCGTCTTTAAAAATCCAATCACACCAATTTAAAGTTTAGAATCTACCTATGAGGAATGAAAACAAGTCTGTTTCGGCCCTGTAAGTAACAGACTCGGTTCCGGTTTAGAATCTACCTATGAGGAATGAAAACCTGGTTTCAGAGGCCTTTCGAATTTTTTTATTAAATCTGTTTAGAATCTACCTATGAGGAATGAAAACAAATTTTTCTGATTTTTTGTTCCATCCTTACGTAAAATTTCAGTTTAGAATCTACCTATGAGGAATGAAAACTTAAAAATTAAATAATTTAAAAAAGGAGGTTTTATCATGGAATGTTTAGAATCTACCTATGAGGAATGAAAACTATTCGTAAACCCCCCAAAGTTCCGTACCTCTTATAACAAATGTTTAGAATCTACCTATGAGGAATGAAAACTAATCATATTGAATATTATATTCTCAACTCATATTTTCACGTTTAGAATCTACCTATGAGGAATGAAAACTCATCCCCCAGAGGAATCCTCTCAGGAGCCCTATTCAGGTTTAGAATCTACCTATGAGGAATGAAAACGTATGCTTTTCGAGGCCCGCGAAGAACCTCTTCTTCTAACACCTGTTTAGAATCTACCTATGAGGAATGAAAACTATGCGTATCGCACTTTATGTTTTTCTTTACCTATTAAAATGTTTAGAATCTACCTATGAGGAATGAAAACGGAGCTTGTTCTTTATTAATATTCGCGTTAGGTTTGTTGCTTTGGTTTAGAATCTACCTATGAGGAATGAAAACGTTTCTCCCTTCAATTCGTACTCCTTACATTCAAAAACACCCCAGGTTTAGAATCTACCTATGAGGAATGAAAACGATTCTGAGTCTGAGTTGTAATCTTGAATGAATTTTCTGATGTAGTTTAGAATCTACCTATGAGGAATGAAAACTATTAATTCTTTAATTATATATTTTTCAAAATTTAATGTTAACAGTTTAGAATCTACCTATGAGGAATGAAAACAGGAATTCCTCCTCAGGCGCCCTACTTTCGCCACCTACCTATTCGTTTAGAATCTACCTATGAGGAATGAAAACTTATTTCATTGTGCTGTTTTATGTCGTGAAACTTATTACCGTTTAGAATCTACCTATGAGGAATGAAAACTTGAACAAATAAAAACGGTTTATCCGCTTTAGCTATCATTTGGTTTAGAATCTACCTATGAGGAATGAAAACTTATTGCTTCGTCTGATTGTGCTTCGATTTCTGCCATGTATAGTTTGTTTAGAATCTACCTATGAGGAATGAAAACAATTAAAAATAAATTTTGTTTCGTCTCTTTTTAGAACCACTTCGTTTAGAATCTACCTATGAGGAATGAAAACGCTTCTTAGACTTCCACTTTTTTTACAACCAAAGCAGTAAGTTTAGAATCTACCTATGAGGAATGAAAACTTGGTTTATAAGCTTTACAATATCTTCACAGTCAAAATAAACGTTTAGAATCTACCTATGAGGAATGAAAACAGCTGATTTGTGTTGTGCTTAATTGTGCGCTTTTTAATGTTTAGAATCTACCTATGAGGAATGAAAACTCGTTTTCAATTTTTTCAACTTCAATTTCAAGTTCAAGTGTTTAGAATCTACCTATGAGGAATGAAAAACCGACTCTTGCAATATTTCCCGACGGTTCGATTTCCAATAAAATTGTTTAGAATCTACCTATGAGGAATGAAAACCAATGGGTCATCTGCAAGTACGACGCACTCTAAAAGGTCGGTTTAGAATCTACCTATTAGGAATGAAAACTTCCATGTGTCACTGTAAGTTTTAATAACCGCCTTTATTTCTGTCAAAACTCTAACCTCATTAGGAATAAAAACTCCTAGTCCAATTTTTTAACACTTTTTCACTTCTTTCTTTTAAAATCTATTTATTGAAATTCCTGTATTGATTCTCACTGAAAAGTTTCATTAAAAATTTCTTATTAAAATAAATGCTCCATTCTTGCATATGACAAGAATGGAGCATTCTTTTTGTTTTTTAATAATTTATATTTACATAGCTATAAACTTTCAACGCTTTCAACTGGATAATCAATTTCAGATAATTTTGCTTTTACATTTTCTAGGTTTTCGGTTTCAATTTCAACAGTTTTACTTTCTAATTTAACTTCAAAGTTTTTTTCACCTAGCTCTTCTAATGCTTTTGTTATTCTCATAACACAATGTTTACAAGACATATCTGGTACTTTCAAAATAAATTTA
The DNA here is from genome assembly GCF_020054775.1 of Thermosipho sp. (in: thermotogales). NCBI lineage: Bacteria > Thermotogati > Thermotogota > Thermotogae > Thermotogales > Fervidobacteriaceae > Thermosipho > Thermosipho sp. (in: thermotogales). The sequence goes on from NZ_JAIHAP010000041.1 coordinate 6,913, forward strand.
CCCATAAAAATCCCTCCTTTTTTAAAATCTTCCTTTTATTATTAATTCTTTCTTTCTTTTGTACTCTTCTTCTGTTATTTCACCTTTTGCAAGTTTTTCATTTAATATTTTTAAAGCTGAATCCTCAAACTCACCTTTAAAAGATGGTTTAAAAGTTTTAAATAAAAAATATAGTATTACAGCTAAAAGAATCAGTCCAAAGAACATCATAATAAAACCTCCTCCCGGATAAAATCTCCAAAATGGGTTCCATAAGTAACACATTCTAATCACCTCCTAGATGCAACAAGACTTCTTACTAGAAAATACTTTTGCATATCTTCTTTCATTAATTTTTGAAGAATTCAATATTACTGTAATAGAGCTAAAGGCCATAGCAGCTTCTGCAATTGCTGGATGAAGAAGTCCAAGCATTGCCATTGGAATAGCTATAATATTGTAGAAAAATGCCCAGAAAAGATTTTGCTTTATAACTTTAAAAGTCAAGTTTGAAATATAAATTGCATCAACTATCTTTGAAATGCCCTCTTTAGTTATAATAATATCTGCATTATCTATTGCAAGATCCGTCCCACTACCTATAGCAATTCCTACATCTGCACCTTTTAAAGCCGCTGCATCGTTCATTCCATCTCCAACCATTAAAACTTTATTACCTTCTACTTGGTATTTTCTTACTATCTCAAGTTTTTCATCTGGTTTTACTTGAGAATGAACTTTTTCAATACCTACCTTTTCTGCTACTATTTTTGCAGTCTTTTCATTATCACCTGTCACCATAACTGGAATTACATTCATGCTCTTTAAATTTTCAATTGCAATTTTTGAATCCTGCCTTATTGGATCCTCTATTGCAATATAACCAACAATCTCTGAATCCTGTCTTACTTCAACAACAGTATAACCTTCTTTTAAAAGAGTTTCATACCTTGAATAATCTTCAGGCTTTCCAACAAAATATTCTTTTCCATCATACTTTGCAATAACTCCTTTTCCACTTATTTCTTTTATATCTTTGATTTCTAAATATTTTTCTGAAATCTTTGATATCGCTTTTGCAAGTGGATGATTTGAATTTTTTTCAATTGATGCAACTATTTTTTTAACTTCTTCATCTAAATTTGTATCAACAACAGCGGGATTACCTTGAGTAATAGTTCCAGTTTTATCCATTAATACAACTTTTACATCTTTCATAGTCTGTATTGCCTCGGCATTTCTTATCAAAAGACCTTTTTTTGCTGCAAGTGAAGTTCCTGTTATTAAAGCCATAGGTGTTGCAAGACCAAGGGCACAAGGGCAGGCAATTACAACCGTTGCAACAAATGCAAATATAGCAAATGAAAGAGGATCATTTGTACTTAATATCCAAGGAAATATTTTTCTAGCGCTTTCAAGTAGTGGATAAAATTTATCAAACCCAAAATACCAGAAAATACCACTTATAACGGCAAGAGTAATAATTGTAGGAACAAACCAATTTGTTATTCTATCTGCCAGTGCTTGAATAGGAACTTTAGCACCTTGAGCTTCCTGAATTAACTGGATCATTTTAGAGAGAAAAGTATCTTCACCCGTCTTAGTAACTTTAATCTTTAAAATCCCAGTCAAATTGAGAGCCCCTCCGACTACTTCATCGTTTTCTTTTTTCTCAACTGGCATTGATTCTCCAGTAACTACTGACTCATCAACACCTGATGCACCTTCAATAACTATGCCATCGACTGGTATTCTCTCACCAGGTTTTACAATAACTAGCATATTTTCTTTTACTGCCTCAATTGGTAAAAATAATTCTTCACCATTTATAACAACCCTTGCTTCTCTAGCTTGAAGACTAAGTAATTTCTTTATTTCTTTTGTTGCTCTATCTCTAAGATAAGACTCTATAAACCTTCCTAAAAGATGGAAAGAAATTATCATTGTACCAATAGCACCAAAAGAAGCAAGTTCAAAACCAAAAAGCGCTAAAACTGAAGTAAGCCACGAGGTTAATGCTCCAAAAAATATTAGTGTATCCATATTAGTATGCTTGTGGGTAAGTGCAATCCACGCACCTTTTATAGTGTTTTTCCCTGCAACAAATGTTACAAATGCACCACCAATTACTTCAAGTAACACAAAATACGGAACCTTTACAAAGAACATATTAATTATCATCAAAATTGATATAGGAATAGTAACAGCTAAAGCCATTATCAAACTTCTTTTTATTTGTCTAAATCTTTTTTCTTCAATTTGTTGTGGCTTTTCAGTTGACACTCCATATCCTACACTCTCAACCAACTTCTTCACTTTTTCAAGATCAATACTTTCATCTCCGACAACAAATGCTGTATTTGTTGCCAAGTTAACTGATGCAAATTTTATATTTTCATCTTTTGAAAGTACCTTCTCAACTGTTCGAGCACAATTTGCACAAGTCATACCAGTAACTGAAAAAGTTATCTTTTTTTCAGGCATTTTATCACCACCTTACACAATTTTATTTAGATAAGATATAACATCCTCTAATTCCTTTATTTTTTGCTCAACTTCCTGTGGATCATCTGAAAAAGCTGCACTTTTAACACAAGTTTCAAGATGTGAATTCAACACTTGAACATTTGCTTTCTTTAATAGCGAAATTGCAGCAAGAATTTGCTTTGAAATATCAATGCAATATCTGTTTTCTTCAATCATCTTTATTATCGCATCAATTTGCCCTCTTGCATTTTTTAACGTTCTTAACGCATCTTTATGTTTCATACTATACCCTCCCCACTACCGTACGGTCTAGAATAATTATAACATACCAACTTCAAATTAGCAAATAAAAAATGCCCTGAAAGTTTCTTTCAGGGCACTTAAAAATGTAAGAAAATTAAATATTAAACGTATGCTCCTAAAAATTGGCTCTTGTAAAGTTCTGCATAGAATCCATTTTTCTTCATCAATTCATCATGTGTCCCTTTTTCTATTATCTGACCTTCATTCATTACCAATATAATATCTGCATCTCTAATTGTTGAAAGTCTGTGCGCAATTACAAAATTTGTCCTACTGTGCATTAATCTTTTCATAGCTTTTTGAATTAATTTTTCAGTTAAAGTATCAACATTACTTGTTGCCTCATCTAAAATCAATATTTCTGGGTCTGCGATAAAAGCTCTTGCAATAGTTATCAATTGTTTTTCACCTTGAGAAATATTATTTGCATCTTCATTTATAACTGCATCATATCCACCAGGTAGCGCCATAATAAAGTGGTGAGCATGTGCAAGTTTTGCCGCATTTATTATTTCTTCTTCAGTAGCCCCTTCCTTTCCATACGCAATATTCTCCCTTATTGTTCCATTAAACAACCACGTATCCTGAAGCACCATACCAAATGTTCTTCTAAGGTTATCTCTTTTTATCTTTCTAATATCAATACCATCAACTGTGATCCTTCCACCTTGAATTTCATAAAATCTCATCAACAAGTTTACAAGAGTTGTTTTTCCTGCACCCGTAGGTCCAACTATTGCAACAGTTTGTCCACTCTTAACGTCAATATTTAGATCTTCAATAAGTTTTTTATCTTCTCTATAGCTAAAATATACATGCTCAAATTTTACGTTTCCATCAACTTTTTCAAGTTCAATTGCATCCTCTGGATCAGGTAGTTCCTCTTCTTCATCCAGTATTTCAAAAACCCTTTCTGCTGCTGCAAGTGTAGATTGAATCATATTCATTATATTTGCAACCTGAGAAATTGGTTGATTAAATTGTTGTGCATACTGGATAAATGCTTGAACATCACCAAGTTGTATTGCCTTTTTAGTTACCATTATTCCTCCGACAACCGAAACAATTACATATCCTAAATTTCCAACAAATCTCATAACTGGCATAGTAATACCAGAAACAAATTGTGCCTTCCATGCAACATCATACAATTTTTGGTTGTACTCTTCAAATTTTTTAATACTCTCCTCTTCTTTGTTGTATGCTTTAACAACAACAAGTCCGCTAAACATTTCTTCAACATGACCATTTACATTTCCAAGATAGACTTGTTGGTTTTTAAAGTATTTCTGAGATTTCTTTACAATAAAGACTATAAATCCAACGCTAATGGGTAAAGTAACCACTGTAACAAGTGTAAGTAAAGGACTTATAGTAAGCATCATAACAATTACACCAACGATAGTAACAATTGAAGTTATAAGTTGAGTTAAACTCTGATTTAAAGTGTTACTAATTAAATCAACATCGTTTGTTACTCTACTTAAAATCTCCCCATGTGTTCTTGAATCATAAAATTTTAATGGAAGCTTTGAAAGTTTTTCCATAACATCTGTTCTAAGCTTTTTAACTACTTTTTGCGATACTCCGGCCATCACATACTGCTGGATATACATGAATAATGCAAAAAGCCCATATAATATTCCAACGTTAATTAATATTTTCAGGATTCCATTAAGATCAATCTTTGCTTTAGGAAATATCCTTTTTGCCATGTATCCTTGGAATAACTTTGTAGTAGCTTTTCCAAGAACTTTGGGCGCGATAATACTAAATATAGTACCAGCAATCGCCATTGCTAAAACGATAATTATTGGCACCATGTAAGGTTTTAAATAGATCATTAATCTTTTCAACGCCTTTTTAAAATCTTTTGGTTTTTCAACAGCTGCTCTAATTGGTCCACCTGGCCCTCCTCTATGTCCTCTTGCAGGTCTCTGAATTTTTTCGCTCATGCTATCTCCTCCTCTGAAAGCTGAGAAGAAACTATTTCTCTATACACTTCACATGATTTCATTAACTTTTTGTGCGTTCCTATTCCAACAACCCTTCCTTTATCAAGCACTATTATTTTATCTGCATTCATAACAGTTGCTACTCTCAAAGATACAATTATTTTAGTTGCATCTTTTAACTTTTCTCTAAGTTCTTTTCTAAGCTTTGCATCGGTTTTAAAGTCAAGCGCCGAAAAACTATCATCAAATATATAAATTTTTCTCTTCCCTACAATTCCACGAGCGATTGCCAGCCTTTGCTTTTGACCTCCAGAAAGATTTGTTCCACCCTGAGAAACTTGAGTTTTAATACCTTCAGGAAGCTTTGATACAAATTCCCAAGCCTGTGCGGTCTTTAAAGCCTCAACTATTTCTTCTTCAGTTGCATCTTCTTTTCCAATCCTTACATTTTCCTCTATAGTACCTGAAAATATAACAGGTCTTGAAGGAGTAAATGAAATCATATCACGTAAATCTTTTTGAGAAAGCTCTTTTATATTAACACCATCAATTAAAATTTCACCACTTGTTACATCATAAAACCTCATCAAAAGCTTTACTAACGTACTTTTTCCTGAACCTGAACTACCAATAATTCCTACAACCTCTCCAGGATTAATCTCAAAATTAGCATTTTCTATAGCAGGTTCTTTACCACCTTCATAATAAAAAGTGACATTTTTAAATTCTACTTTTCCCATACCTTCCAGTTTCTTAGGAGATTTAACATCTTTTATTCTTTCTTTTTCATTTAAAACTTGGGCTACCCTTTCAGCAGAGGCTGAGGCCCTTGGCAAGAATATAAACACAACTGAAATCATTATAAATGAGAACATAATCTGCATTATATATTGCATTACAGCCATCATAGTTCCAACTTCAAGAGTTCCTTTATCTATCTGAATTGCACCAATCCAAATCAAAAAGATAATAGTAAAATTCATTATTAAAAGAATTAGTGGGAAAACCAATGCAAAAATTCTATTTACCTTCAACGCTGTACTCGTTAAATCTTCATTTGCAACCTCAAATCTCTTTTTTTCATATTCTGTTTTTGCAAATGCTCTTATAACCCTAACACCAGTTAAATTTTCTCTCAAAACTCTGTTTAAATTATCCAATTTTTTTTGCATAGACTTAAAAAGAGGCATACTGTACTTTACTATAAAATACATAACAACAAACATAATCGGCAAAGATACCAACAAAACCATAGTCAATTTAGGACTCTTTGAAATAGCCATTATTGTTCCACCAATAGCCATAACAGGAGCCAATGCAACCACACGAAGCATCATAAATATAACATTTTGAATCTGTGTAATATCATTTGTATTTCTGTTAATAAGTGTTGCCACTCCATACTTATCAACTTCGTTCAGTGAAAAATTCATAACTTTTTTGTAGACATGACTTCTTAAATCTTTTCCAAATCCCATAGCAACCTTTGCAGCAAAATAAGTTGAAACAATTGCTGCGGCAACATTTAAAAGAGTTACAAAAAGCATTTTCCAACCAACACTTAAAATATAATCCACATTACCACGACTTACACCTTTGTTAACAATATCACCCATTAAATCAGGCAAGTAAAGATTTAAAATGGCCTGAATAACGACAAAAGTAATTGCTAAAATTATCAAAAACGTATACTTTTTAAGATACTTAACAACACCTTTCATCCTTCATCGCCTCCAAATTCAAGAGTATCTTTTTAAGTAACTTTTCCAAAACTTCCATCTCCTCATTTGTAAAATTTTCAAAGCTTTGCCTTTCAAATTCCTTCAATCTCTTAAAAATTTTATCAACTATTTTCAATGCTTTATCAGTTAAATAAATGTGGTAAAATCTTCTGTCACTTTCATCCTGAATTCTTTTTACAAAACCGGCCTTTTCCATTCTTCTAAGCATAATTGCAACTGTAGAAGTTGAAAGCATAACTTTTTTTGCCAAATCTTTTTGTGAAATTCCAGGATTTTTCCTAACTATAAAAAATATCGGGATTTGACCTGGATGAATCTTGTATTTATCCATTTCACTTTTTAAAATTTGAAACTTTAATCTTTCTATCTCAGAAAAAAGTAAAAAAGTAGAAGAAAATTCAAAATTATCCACCACTTTCCACCTCCAATAGTTTTACATAAAACTATTTTATATCAAACTATTTATTTTGTCAATAAAAAAGTGCCGGATAATACCGGCACTAAAATGTAATAGCTTAAAAGATTATCTTGAAATAGGCTTTAAAGAATCTCTGTATATGGAAGCAATTGTCTTTTCATCTGCTTTTATAGGTGCCATGCTTAGTAACAAACCAAGGGAAGGAGTTTCAAGGGCAAGTTTTGTTAACTTTTCTACATCATTCTCTGTAAAGCCCATATCCTCCAATTTTTCAGTTACGCCCAAATTAAACAACCATTTTTCAATTCCAGCAGCAATTTTTTCCGCTTCTCCTGGAACACCCTTTAGTCCAGGAACAATTGGCTCATATATATCTGCTAAAACTTCTGGTTTTGCAATGTATATATGTTTAACAACTGCTGGAAGAAGCATTGCAAGACCAAGTCCATGTGCTAAATCAGGTTTTACAGCGCTCAATGGATGCTCAAGTGCATGTGTAAAGTGCAACATTCCATTATCAAATGATATGCCTGCTATTGCTGATGCGTATAAAAGATAATATCTTGCTGTTAGATCATCTGGATGTGCCACTGCTTGAGGAAGATATCTAGTAATTAGTCTTATTGTTTCTTTTGCAAGTAAAACTGAGTATGGGCTTGCTACCAAAGTTGTTGCTGCCTCAGTAACATGGTTTACTGCATCTATTGAGGTAAATACAGTTTGACCCTTTGGTAGTGTAACCATTAATTGTGGATCATCAATTGCATAAAGTGGATAAATACAATCGTATGCAATTGCTGGTTTGTACTCTTTTTCAAGAATTGAAGCAACAGCAAATCTATCTACTTCAGTTCCTGTTCCATGTGTTGTATTTATTGCAATTATTGGTTTTGCTTTTTCTGGAGTAAATAAACCTTCATAAAGCTCTTCAGCAGTTTTTTCAGGATATTCAAGCAAAATAGCAACACTTTTTGCTGTATCAATTGGACTTCCTCCACCAATTCCAATAACTGCTTGAGCCCCATTTTGTAATCCCAATTTTGTTGCTTCATTAATCTGTGCAGTCGTTGGATTTGGAGAAACATCTTCGTAAATTACATATTTAAATCCCTTTGCCTTTAATTCTGGCTCAATCACATCCCATGCGCCGGTTACTTTGTATGCTATTTTATCTGTGACAAAAATCACATTATCAATACCTTGTGCTTTTAAGTTGTCAAGAATATCAGAAATCTTTTTTATAGCACCTACACCAAAATAACACGTTGTTTTACACCTTAATTCAAAAACATTATAAATATCCATTTTGCTTTCCCACATAATCTCACCTCCTGTGAATATTTTCACAATTATTATAACATTTAGAAAAGGCTATACTGCTCCCCTGAAGGATTGGACAGTTAGAAAGTAGAGAGTATAATCATATACGAAGGGGAGTGAAAGATATGAGAAAGAAGTTTTCTGCTGAAGA
>NZ_JAIHAP010000042.1:0-15206 GCF_020054775.1 Thermosipho sp. (in: thermotogales)
CTATCTACGTGAACTATTAATGGATTATCCTTTGCCCTACCTTTAACTTTAAAAATGTTGTCAACTGCTTTTTCTTCAAACGCACTTGCACCTAGACCATAAACCGTTTCTGTAGGAAACGCAACAAGTCCACCACTTTTTATCACATTACATACTTCTATTAAATCTTTTTCATTAAAATCTAATGGATCAATCTTCAATATCTTTGTTTTCACTGTATCTCCTCCAAAGATAATCAAAAACCTTCAAATAGCTGTTTAAAAACTGATTTGAAATATATGCCATTTCAAAATTTTTTGTTAGACCATTTACGGTGATATTAACCGAACCTAAAAAAACTGAATTATCCACTATCACAAATTTATGATGCAACATTTTATCTCTTACAATAACAATATTTCTAATAGGATATTTCTTTAAAATTGAGTTATTAAACCATTTGTCAGTAATTATTTTTATTTCAACTCCACGTGATTCTTTGTATTTTAAAAGAGCAAAGACTTTCTGATTGGTAAGCGCGTACACACATACATAGATTCTTTTCTTAGCACTTTGAATGAACTCTAAAAGTTTTGATTCTACATCATCATAACCCACAACAAAAAAATTTTTACATCCAGATACTTTGCCTTCATTCCATAAATTTAAAAATAAATTCTTAAAATCTTCTACCTTATCTTTCTCAAATACAACTATATCGTTGTATCCTTCAAAAAGCCCGCTATCTGTAAAATTTGCTGAGCCAAAAATTACGCCATTGTCATTCACCATGAATTTTGCGTGATGAAGAGATTTTTCATAATCTTTTAAAACCTTACATTTTAAATCCTTGTTTGAAACTTCTAATATAACCCTAACATCCAATCCTTTTTCACTTAATCTATTTATTGCTTCAACTACATAATAATTATCCAAACTGTAGGAAGAAACATAAAGAAAATTGTTAGAATTATTTATAAAATCAATTACAATATCCGTTAAATCAACAAATTCTGTAAAATAAATATTAGCTGAAAATGCTACTAAAGAAAGGAAAATAATTAAAACGCTACTTATTTTCATCTTCTCCAACCTTTAATAATGCTAAAAATGCTTCTTGAGGTATCGAAACATTTCCAATCTCACGCAATTTTTTCTTTCCCTCTTTTTGTTTCTGTAGTAATTTCATTTTTCTTGTAACATCTCCACCGTAACATTTTGCAAGAACATCCTTTCTTAAAGCTTTAATTGTAGAACGTGCTATGATTCTACCTCCAGCTTTTGCCTGAATTGGAATTTCAAATTGATGCTGTGGAATTAGTTCTGCTAATTTATCAACTAACTTTCTTGCCATTGAATACGCTTTATCTTTGTGAGCGATTATAGAAAGGGCATCAACTGGTTCTTTATTTACTAATATACTAACCTTAACCAGATCACTTTTCCTATAACCTATAAACTCATAATCCATAGATGCATATCCTCTACTCAACGCTTTCATTTTATCAAAGAAATCAAATATTATTTCAGCAAGAGGCACTTCAAAATTCAAAACAACTCTTTCAAAACCAGCATTTTCAGTACTTATCATTGTTCCGCGCTTTTCATTTTGAACAAGATTCATCAATCTTCCAAGATATTCAGGCGGTGTTATAATCGAAAGTTTTACGTAAGGTTCATATACTTCTTGTATAGTTGATTCATCTGGGAATTTTGCAGGATCATTTACTATCAATTCTTCACCATTCTTCAATAAAACCTTATACTCAACATTTGGAGCTGTTAATATAACGGTCATTTCAAACTCTCTTTCAAGTCTTTCTTTAACAACATCCATATGCAACAAACCTAAAAAACCACACCTAAAACCAAATCCAAGAGCTGGTGAATGATCCGGGTAAAAGACAAGAGCCGAATCATTTAATTTTAATTTTTCTAGGGCCTTTCTAAGTTCTTCGTAATATTCTGGGACTCCAGGAAACATCCCAGCAAAAACCATAGGTTTAACCTCTTTATAACCTTCAAGTGGTTCTTCAACTGGATCGATTGCATTGGTAATTGTATCACCAATTCTTGCAAGCGAAACTTCTTTTATACCTGCAATTATATACCCTATATCCCCAGCTTTTAGTTCATCTACAGGGGTCATATCAGGAGTAAATACACCAGTCTCGATAACTTCATAACTTTGACCGTTTGAAAACGTCATTATTTTATCCCCAATTGAAACTTTACCATCAAATACTCTAATATAAACTATTACCCCTCTGTATTTATCGTATTTGGCATCAAATATTAATGCTTTCAATTTTCCGTCCTCATCACCACTTGGTGCGGGAACCTTTTCAATAATCTCTTCTAGTAGCTCTTCAACACCTATTCCTTCTTTTGCACTAATTTTCAAAATTTCAGAACTTGGTATACCTATTAAATCCTCAATTTCAAGTTCTGTTTCAGCAACATTGGCATTTGGAAGATCTATTTTGTTAATGGCTGGAATTATCTCCAAGTTATGCTCCAATGCTTTGTAGGTATTAGCAACAGTTTGGGCTTGAACACCTTGTGATGCATCAACTAGTAATATTGCACCTTCAACTGCTGCAAGACTCCTATCAACTTCATACGAAAAATCTACGTGGCCAGGGGTATCAACTATATTTATTTCATACTCTTTTCCATCTTTCTTGGATTTGTAAAAAACTCTTAAGGGGTGAGACTTTATAGTGATTCCCCTTTCTCTTTCAATATCCATACTATCTAAAAACTGCTCTCTCATTTTTCTTTTCTCAATTGCACCCGTTATTTCTAAAATTCTATCCGTTAATGTTGTTTTTCCATGATCTATATGTGCAATAATACTTATATTTCTTACATTCCTCAAGATTTTCCCTCCTTTAATTGAAACACCAGTTGCTTAAAATATTCTCCTCGCTCCTCAAAATTTTTAAATGCATCAAAACTTGCACCTCCTGGACTTAACATAATTACATCGCCAGGATTTGCTATTCTAAATAATTGATTTACAGCTTCATTTATACTTGAACATTCCATAAAATTAATCCCATCCAAATATGGCTTAACATCTTTTGCGATTGGACCAACCAAAGCCACAGTTTTTACAGAATTTTTCAGAACTTTTCGTAATAAAGTATAATCTTCGTTCTTCCCAATTCCAGCCATTATAAGATGCAGCTTTCCATCAAAATTTTCAACTGCCCTTATTACTGCAGCAGCATTAGTTGCCTTTGAGTCATTAAAAAATTTAACTCCATTTATTTCAGTAACATATTCCATTCTATGTGGTAACTTTTCAAAATCTTCCAAAAAATCTATATTAAATTCAAATCCTGCAACTTCAACAATAGTCTTTGCAGCCGCTACATTTTCAATAGTTTGTTTATACCTTAAATGCTCTGGAAGTTGATGTATTTCAAAATCATATTTAAATGGAACTTTCTTTGCTTTAACTTTACCAAGATTCTTAACTATATATTCATCATTTGGATTGTAAACAAAAAAATCATTCTCATCTTGGGAAAGTGTTATTTTAAATTTTGAATTTATATAGTGATTCATATCCGGGTGCCAATTCAAATGATTAGGATAAATGTTTAAAATCGAAGATATATTAGGTTTGAATTTATCGGACCAAAATAGTTGAAAACTACTCACTTCTAAGACCAAATAATCAGCTCTTAAATCATCATTCAACAACTTTGCTATAGGAATTCCTATATTTCCAGCAAGCAATGTTCTTTTATACTTGTTTAATACATGCTGAATCATAGATACAGTAGTACTCTTTCCCACTGAACCAGTTACTGCAATAACATAAGGAAACCAATATATTTTTTCAAATTCTTTTAAACAAAAAGAAATTTCCGTATCTATCTTTATATTATTTTCCTTTGCCTTTTTGATTATATCATTCTCAAAATGTATTCCAGGACTAACAAGGATAACATCCGAATCTAATACTTTTTCAGTATGACCATTTTCTTCAAAATCCACACCAAAAGAATTCAAAAACTCTTTATCAACTTCACTTAATTTTTTCCCTTCACTTACAAAAACTCTTTCTCCTTTTTTTAAAAGATATTTCAAAATTTCCTTATTACTAATTCCAAAACCAAGTAGTGTATATTTCAAAATCAATCACCTCTATCTTATTTTAGCATATTCAAAAAATTTTTCATTTCATTTATACATATTTCATGAAGTTTCTCTCTCTTTTCATTTTTCTTCATCTTAACGTTTATTAAACCAAAATTTGCATACATAGGTTTTAATTCATCAGCTTTTGTAATATAATTAATTAATGCACCCATCATGGTCTTAGGAGGTAATTTTACAGGTTCCTTCCCACTTAAAATTCTAGATATATTTAAACCAACATATATACCACAAGCTGCAGATTCTAAATATCCTTCAACACCTGTGATTTGACCTGCAAAGAATATATTTTTATATTTCTTATGTCTTAAAAATTCGTCTAAAACTCTTGGAGTATCAATATACGTATTTCTATGCATAACACCGTATCTTAAAATCTCTGCATTTTCAAGCCCAGGAATGAGCCTAATTATTCTTTTTTGTTCAGACCATTTCAAACGCGTTTGAAATCCAACAATATTATACATATTCCCTTCTTCATCTTCTTTCCTTAATTGTATAACTGCATAAGGAATTTCTCCCGTGTGTGGATTTACTAATCCAACCGGGCGTAGTGGTCCAAATAACAAAGATTTTTCGCCACTTTTTGCTATCTCTTCAATTGGTTGGCATCTTTCAAAAAGAAGCTTTCTATCAAAGTCTTTCATTTCAATCATTTCAGCATTAACTAATTCACGATAAAATCTTTCATATTCTTCTTTTGTCATAGGGCAATTAATATAATCTCCTGTTCCAACACCATATCTATCGCCTACAAAACATTTATTAAAGTCAATACTATCTCTTGAAATTATTGGTGCAACTGCATCAAAAAAGTTTAAAAATCCACCTGTTAACTTAGAAAGCCATTGCGCAAATTTTCCATCTGTAGTAGGCCCAGTTGCAACTACCCAAATTTCACCCGTATCTAGATCTATTTTTTCAACTTCTTTTCTTACTATCTCAATATTTTCAAAACTTTCTAAGACTTTTGTAATACATTGTGAAAATTTTTCTCTATCAACAGCTAATGCTTTTCCAGCAGGAACTCTTGTTTTGTATGCACAATTCAAAACTAGTGAATCAAGAAGTTTCATCTCTTCTTTCAATATCCCCTCAGCATTTTTTAAACTTTCGGACTTTAAAGAATTGCTACATACAAGTTCCCCAAAAGTCTCCATTTTATGTACTGGTGAGAACTTCACAGGTTTTTGCTCAAAAATTCTAACTTTAAATCCTTCCCTCAATAATTTATATGCAACTTCAACACCAGCAAGTCCAGCCCCAACAATATTAACTCTCAAACTTGTCACCCTCTTTTACAAGCCCTCCATTTTTCGCATCAAGAAAAGTTATAGGCTTTTTACCTGGAAACTGAATATATTTAATCCCTACAATTCCACCCTTTGCACTAATAAATCCACCTTCATTATTTATCTTTAGCACCTTTCCATATTCTTTTATATTTTCATCTGCTTCAACATAAAAGACTTGGAAAAGTTTTACTATCTTTCCCTTCAAAACCGACCTAACACCAGGAATAGGATCATATGCTCTGATTTTATTTTTTACAGTCATATAATCAGCAGAAAAATCTAATTCCAAATCTTCTTTTGAAATTTTTGGCGCATAAGTTGGCTCACCTTCTTGTGGATAAAGATTAGGAGGATAATTATTTAAAAACTCCAACAATGCCTCTTTTCCAAGACTTAAAAGTTTTTCATACAAGCTACCAAATGTTTCAAATTCACCAACACTTATTTCTTTCTTCAAAGCAATAGGTCCATCATCCATCCCTTCACCAATTTTAAAAATAGTAATTCCTGTTACACTTTCACCATTTTCTAACGCCCTTTGAATTGGTGCGGCACCTCGGTATTTTGGAAGAAGCGAAGCATGTATATTATAAAAAGGAATTGCATTTAAAAATGGAGGTTTTAAAAGTTTTCCATAAGCAACTACAATTCCTAAATCTGGCTTATATCTTTCAATAATCGAAAGTCCCTCACTTGTAAGTTTTGTTGGTTGAAAGACAGGAATATTATATTTTTGTGCAACCTCTTTTACTGGAGTAGGTTGAACCTTTTTACCCCTCCCCTTTGGTTTATCAGGTTGCGAAATAACTGCTACAACATCAAAATTATTTTTTATTAAAAACTCAAGATGTTCACTTGCAAAAGAAGGGGTTCCTAAAAATAGTATTCTCATAGCTTACCTCCTTCAATAAAAAAGGATGCTATTTGCATCCTTTATATTTTTCAAAAAGTTTTAAGAAATCATCGTTTGAAAGCTGTTGTGGACGCAATTTTAGATCAAATTCCGAAAAACAGTCCAAATTTTTGACAAAACCTTTCAAATTATTCAAAAGAGTTTTTCGCTTTTTTTCAAAACATTTTGATACAAAAGTCCAAAACTCTTCTATATTATATTTTTCATAAATATTTTCCTTACGGGTAAATTTTAATACTACACTATCAACTTGAGGTGGTGGAACAAAATTCCCTTTTGAAACATGTAATACTTTCTCAATATCTGTAAATGTTTGAACCACAACAGTTAAAAAACTTCTATCCTCACCGGGCTTTGCTAATAATCTATCTCCAACTTCTTTTTGAACCATTAAAACAGCTGTTGAAAACTTGGAAAAAAGTATTTTTTTTATTATCATTCCCGTTATTGAATATGGTATATTTGAAACAACCTTGAAATTTTCTCCCAGAAGCTTCATATCAAATTTTAAAAAATCTTGATAATAAATTTTAAAATTTTCAAACTCATTAAACCTGTCCAAAATGGGAGTTAATCTTTTGTCAATTTCAACCGCTACAACATTTGCTCCTTTTTTAATCAAAAATTCCGTAATCGTTCCAGCGCCGGGACCTATTTCAAGAACAGTCTCACCAGTTTGAACGTTTGCACTTTCTACTATTTTCTTTGCAATTTCCAAATTTGTAAGAAAATTCTGCCCCAGTGACTTTTTTAGATTTAATTTATATTGTCTTAAATAATCAGCAATTTTCACTCTTTCAACTCCACCTTTACAAATCCGGGATACTCAAGACTTATTATTTTCCCATTTTCATATTTTATTTTTATACTCTCGTCTTGAAATTTTATTTCAAAAATTTCTCCATTTTTCTTTAAACTTGCTTGTCCAGTTGCAAATTCTGTCTTTGAAGGATTAAAAATTAACTGTGGTACAACAAGCTTAAAATAAGGTATAGGATACTCTAATAGCCTTTCAATATGTGCCAAAATAAAATTGTTATCAAGTATAACAAACTTTCCACCTGAAAGTTTATAACTTGTCTTTGAACCATATCTGGTCTCATAAACAAAATTAATTTCATTTCCATTATTTTCGGCTTTTAAAACTCCAGTAAAACTTCCATCAACAGTAAAAGAAGCCACATAATTTTTAAACCATAAGCCGTCATATACAGTTGTAGCGTCAACTGTGTATACAACTCCATAATCTATCGTAGATATACTTCTATAGGTTTGTGGATCAACTTTAATCAGTACAGAAGTTCCAAACGACGTTTCACCAATTTTTATGTTATACACACTTGAAAAAGAAAGTATAAATATAGATAAAATCAAAAATACGCTTAATCTTCTCATACATTTCACGCTCCTAAATAGATATAATATTGCTCACACACATTGCAGTCATTGCTTTGAGATTAGTTTCCGGATATACATTATTTCCAGTCTTAAACTTTATACTTACAGGGCAATTAATAATCTTTTCTAGATTTTTTGAAATTTCAGCCCTATACTTTCCAAGTCTAAAATCGGTAATTAACACGCAGTCAACGCTTTCTGGAAAAAAACCATTTTCTTTCATACTCTTTAGAACATTTTCAAGAATAAAAACACTACTTATACCTTTTGGAACATCTTTTTCTGGAAAAAGTTCACCTATATCTTTTTTCAGTGAAACACCTACAAATGAATCTACAATACTATGAATCAAAACATCTGCATCCGAATGACCATCAAGCCCTATATCTGATTCTATCTCTACACCACCTAAAATTAATTTTCGATCTTTTTTTATAGGATGGGTATCCCATCCTATTCCACTTGCAATATTCAACTTTGATTTTTTATACATTCTAAATATCTTATTATCCAATCCTTTTTCCACAACAAATCCCATTCTTTTATACTTTTCAATCAATCCTTCCGTAACATCCGTCAAAATTCTTTTATAATCATGTGATATTACAAATCTATATAAAAGCTCATATTCCAAGTAAAAATCTTGTGCAGAAAGAGAAATAATATATACATCATCTACTGAAAAATTCAACAAAATTTGACCTATTATAGAAGCTAATTTAACACCTGTACCCAAAACTTTAAATCCTAAAATTTTAATCCACTTTTCATATCTGTGCCTAAAAGCACTTTTAGAAGCATAAAGGAGAACACCTAAAATTTTCCCTTCATCACTTTTAATTACAAGCGAATTTTCCATTAAGAAAGGAGGAATATTAAAAAGTATTGCCTTTTTAATTATTTCAAAGGCATCTTTTTTAAATAAATAATCAAAGTATTCTTTTTTTTCTTCATATATGAATTTAGCGCAATCTATGTAATTGTCTTCGTTAATTGTCGTAAATTTCATTTATACACTCTCCTATAGTATCTTTAGAAAGTAAAGTATTATAATCAAAAGTCCAGAGAATATCATAGTAGTTATAAATGCCCAGAAAAGCTCAGAACCGCCAGGAACATTTAAATTAGCAGGTTTTACTATTTTTACTTTATGTTCTGAAACCTTTTCTGTATTTTTTTGCTTCTCTATCAAAACATTTTCATCATATAACAATTTAAATGAAGGACTTACTACAAATTTTCCATAAATTTCATCGCCAAGGTCTATTTTACATAAATACAAATATCCTTTTTTTGTAGGAACCATTTCCTTAGCCAAAATTCTTGCAGGAAATGGTAAGACTTTATTGTCTTCGCCAAAATTTTTTGGATATTTTTGCCTTAATTTTTCCTCCAATTTATTTATATCCACAGGAACTACATATATAACATCTCCCACGTCAAATTTAGTAATTGATTCTCCACCTATTGGATCAATAACAGGGAAAAATTCTGGCAGCTTTTCAAGGTCGGATCTTTTATACAAGTCACTTACAATTACATCTTCAAAGTCTTCTTTCATATCTAGAACGTTATAAGCCGAATATTCCTCAAGCGTTAAACCATCTGCTACTACCTCCAAGTCAGGTTTTGGAGACCATTCTTCAATTAAACCGGATAATATAACTTTTAAAAGTTCCATGTCATTTTCCTTTACTGCAGCCGTAATTTCAACACCTACAGCAATTTTCCCTCTTTTATTAAAAATTGTATTCAAAAATGAATTAAAAGAAATTGTCAAATCCTCAACGACTGATTCTTTCATCAGTTCATTTTTTAACTTGTTATATTTCTCCTTAAAATCTAAAATATTATCATTTAAGTCTATCTCTTCTAGTTGCTCAGAAAATCTAAGTGGTACCATCAAAAAATCAAAATCCGGCGCATTATTAGCTTTCCCAAAAAGAAAGCCAACAAATTCTTCCGCAGTAGCTTTACTTCTTCCTTTTACCTTAACAAAATATAGGTCCATTCATTAAACCCCCTATATATATTCACCTGAATTTAAATTCTTATTCACAATCTTATCAATTCCAACTACACAGTTTTTACCAATTTCAACTTTACTTTCAATAATACTATCCATACCAATGACGGTTATTTCTGAATTGTAAACCTTTTTATTTAATTTACTTTCTGCAAATTCTCCAACTCCAATCTTTACAAAATCTCCAATAACTACATTTTCAGCAATTATAGCATTTTCAATATAACAATTTTCACCAATTCTTACATTACTCATTATAACTGAATTTTTAACAACTGAACCTTTCCCAATTTCCACACCTTGTGCAAGAACGGAATTTGAAACAGCACCGTAAATTTCACATCCCTCACTAATAAGTGAATTTTTAACTTTTGTACTATCTGCTATGTAAGCAGGTGGCATTTCTTTAGAGTGAGTATAAATACGCCAATTTTCATCATGAATATTGAAAGGTGGTATTGGCCTTGTAAGTTCTAAGTTAGATTCCCAGTATGAATAAATTGTTCCTACATCTTTCCAATAACCATCAAATGGAAATGCAAAAACTCTTTCTGTCTGAATAATCTTTGGAATAATATCTTTTCCAAAATCGTGAGAACTCTGCTCATTTTTCGCATCTTCAATTAATACTTCTCTTATAAAACTCCACTGGAAAACATAAATACCTAATGAAGCAAGTGTAGATTTAGGCTGTTTAGGCTTTTCTTGAAATTCTATTATTCTATTTTCAAGATCAGTAACCATTATACCAAACCTACTAGCTTCTGATAGTGGAACTTCCATACAAGCAACAGTTGCAAGTGCACTTTTAGCTTTATGATAATCAAGCAGTTCATTATAATCCATTGAATAGATATGATCCCCTGATAAAATAACAACATATTCCGGATTATAATCATCTACAAATTCTATATTTCTATAAACAGCATCTGCTGTACCATTATACCAAACACCTTTTTTTTCAGTATAATAGGGTTGCAAAATAGTTACTCCACCATCTTTTCTATCTAAGTCCCAAGGTTTACCTATTCCTATATGCTGATTCAAGAGATGTGGCTTATATTGTGTCAAAACTCCAATTTTATAAATTCCTGAATTAACACAATTACTTAATGTAAAATCAATAAGTCTATATTTACCTCCAAATTGAACAGCAGGTTTTGCTATCTTTTCAGTTAATACTCCAAGCCTTGTACCTTGACCACCGGCTAAAATAAGCGCAACAACGTTCTTCACGCTATCAACCCCTATATTATAGTCCTCTTCTCAAGTACTACTAATTCATCTTCACCAATTATAACTTGACCTTCTCTAACATGACAATCTTTATCCAGAATAGCATTCTTTACAACAGCACCCTCCTCAATTACTGTACCTTGCATAATTATCGAATTTTCTATTTTTGCACCAGCCTTTACAATAGTTCCTCTAAAAAGAACAGAATTTTTCACACTACCTGAAATGATACTTCCATCTGCAACTATAGAGTTTATAACTTCGGAATTAGATGTAAATTTTGCAGGTGGAAAATCTTTTAATTTAGTGTACACTTTACCATTTTGATAAAACAACTCTTCCCTTACATTTCTTTTATT
Source organism: Thermosipho sp. (in: thermotogales) (assembly GCF_020054775.1). NCBI lineage: Bacteria > Thermotogati > Thermotogota > Thermotogae > Thermotogales > Fervidobacteriaceae > Thermosipho > Thermosipho sp. (in: thermotogales). The sequence goes on from NZ_JAIHAP010000042.1 coordinate 11,380, forward strand.
AATAATATCCATATTTATTTTGAAATATTCATCGACACCTTTTTTAATATTTCTCCAATATCCCTTAAAATCATATGCATAAACATTAAGTTCATCAAGCCGAGGTAATATAACGTCTAGTAAAAGATCATTTCCTCCGTTAGGCACCGTAGAATATAGCAACTCCATTAAAAGGTGCTTATTGATAAAGTATATCCCCAAAAATGCCCTTCTAGTTGGAGGATTTTCTACTTTTTCATAAAATTGAGTAATTTTCATGTTTTCATCTACAACAACACTTCCATATTGGCTCATATCATACGTATCATCGAGCTCTTTTGTTACAAGAGTTATATCTGCACCCTTTGAAAAATGATACATATAAAGATCGCTATAATTCATTTTGTAAATATGATCTCCTGAGCCTATCAATACATAATCTTCTTCCCCACGTCTTAATATAGTCATATTTTGAAATATTGCATCTGCAGTACCTTTATACCAATATTCACCAGAAAAACCTATATAAGGTTGCAAAATAAATAAACCACCTTTTTTTCTATCTAAATCCCATTCTTTACCAGAACCAAGGTGATCCATTAAACTTCTAGGGTTATATTGCGTTAGAACTCCTACTTTTATAATTCCAGAATTAACCATGTTACTCAAAGTAAAATCTATTGCTCTATATTTTCCAGCTATAGGTAGGGCTGCACTTGCACGTTTGTAAACTAGCTTTCCCAGGTTCTCACTTTTTCCCCCTGCAAGAATTAAGCCTAATACTTTCAATATATCACCTACCTTTAACTATACTAATTCCCGAACTTGTTCCAATACTATTTGCACCTGCCCTTATCATATTTACTGCATCCTCATATGTTTTTACTCCGCCCGATGCCTTAACCCCCATACTATCTCCAACAACCCATCTCATTAAATTTACATCTTCAACCTTTGCTCCAGCTGTTCCAAAACCTGTAGATGTCTTAACAAATTCTGCGCTAGCCTCTTTAGAAATCACACATGCTGCAACCTTTTCTTCATCAGTCAAATAACATGTCTCTATAATAACCTTAACAGGAACATTAGCAGCTTCAACAACTGCTTTAATGTCGTTATAAATATACTCATAATTTTTCTGCTTTAGATAACCAATGTGAATTACCATATCAACTTCGTCAGCACCATCTGCAACTGCAACTTTTGTTTCTTCAACCTTTGCTCTTGTAGATGTTGCTCCCAACGGGAAACCTATAACTGTAACTACTTTAACATCTGTTCCTTCTAACTGCTTTTTAACAAGAGGCACAAATGAAGGATTTACACATACACCTCTAAAGTTATATTCCTTTGCTTGCTCACATAACTTCAAAATATCTTCCTCAGTTGCCGTGGCCTTTAAGTTTGTATGTTCAATGTATTTATTAACATCTTTAACTTCTATGTTTTTTAATTCAAATTTGTAACTTTCTTTAAACTCTCTAATTTTTTCCTCCACAATTTTTTTTATATCCATATTTTTCACACTCCTTTACCTATTTCTTTTTAAATATTCATTTATTTTTCTATTAATTTCTCTCTTTTTAATATCTTCCCTTTTATCATACTTTTTCTTTCCTTTAGCAACAGCGATCTCAACTTTTACTAATCCTCTTGAATTAAAATAAATCTTCGTAGGTATTATAGTAAGCCCTTGCTCCTTAACTTTACCAATAAGCCTATGAATCTCCTTTTTGTGAAGGAGTAATCTTCTAGGTCTTTCTGGATCATGGTTATTTAAATTGCCATTTCTATATTGTGGGATATTCAAATTTAAAAGAAAAACCTCTCCATTTTTAATTCGACAAAAGCTGTCTTTAAAATTTGCTCCTGACTCCCTTAAAGCTTTAACCTCTGTTCCTCTAAGTTCAATTCCAGCTTCATATGTTTCCAAAATATTGTAGTCTGAATATGCCTTTTTGTTTGTAGCTATTACCTTCATATGCTTCACCTACTTGTGTATTCCTGGAACTTTTAGATAATTACCTTCTCTTTCAGGAAAATTCTCCCTTATACCTTCTACATTTTCAAAATCAACAGCACCATTTTCCCTAAGAGATGCACTAGACTCTAAAGGAGTATACATTGGCTCAATACATTCTGTATCAACGTTATTTAACAATTCAAAATAATCAACTATTTTTTGCATTTCATTAATGAATTCTTGCTTATTTTCAATTTCCAGTCTTGCTAATTTTGCAATTTCTTCAATCAACTTTTCATCTATTTTCAAGTCAAACACCTCCATGTACTATTTTTTCTTAAAAAACCCCGGTAAATTCTTTATATCAAATTTTACTGCTTCTTTATTTTCTTTCAAAAGTTCCTCATATAATTCCTTTCTTAAAACCTTAACATCTTTTGGAGCTTCTATTCCTATCTTTATTTCTCCTCCATCTATCCTTAAGATTTTAATTTCTATATCATTACCAATTATTATGCTCTGACCTATTTTTCTTGATAAAACAAGCACTTAAATCACCTCATTCTTGAAAAGAAAACTCCGAAAGTTTGTGTTTTATTTTATACTTTTCCGTGTCTAAAATGATCTGTTTTCCTTTTCCTTTTTCCATATTAATAACTATTGGTGCTCTTAAATTTACTGTAGTTTCTTCTGGATGACCCGACGGTATAGTTAAAACAGCCCATACAGCAACCTTTTCTTTATCCTCTATTTCAAGCTCCTTTATATCTTCATTAGAAATTTCAATCTCATAATTTTTATCAACAATCCATGGATCAATTATTGGAAGTGAAATATTTTCATCCTCGAGAGATACAAGCCAAAGTATTGGCAAAGTATCCTTCAAAGAGATTACAGAAAATTTTCTCAAGTGCTCAAAACCAGGAATCCCTTTTTCAAAAGTTATTATTTCATTTTCATTTATCTCAATTTCACCTAACCTAGTATTATATTTCAACTTTTCACCTCATTTCATACCATTCAAAGATAGTAGAATAAAATTCTTCAGACCATTCATTATCTTCAAATATCTCGTGAAAGGCACCTTCAAATCTAACTAATTTTTTATTTTCCTTCATAAGCTGTAAATTATTGAAAAATAAATAGCTACCCTGTGGTGGTGTAACCTTGTCCGCAGTACCAACAAGCATCATAGTCGGTACAGAAATAATTCCAACTTTTTCATGGGCTAATTTCACATTTTTCAATAAACTTTTTGCAAGTTTTATACTTATCTTATCATGTACAAGATCATCAGTTATGTATTTCTCAACAGCTTCCTCATTTCTGGATAAATCTTTTGGATCTATTCCATTTCTTAACGTAAGCGCTGGATAAATTATGCTAAATAAATTTAAAAGTAAAAGTTGTGAAAACTTTGGTGAAAGAAATAATGCAGGAGAAGAAACTACTAAAGATCTGACTCTTTGTAAGTTTTCTTGGGTGTACCTGATTGAAATTAGACCGCCTAAACTGTGGCCAAAGATATGAAACTTTTCTATATTATTTTCTCTAGTCAGATCATTTATTACAGATATAACTTCTTCAATAGATGTATGACCACGCTTTCCTGGACTTCTCCCATGACCAGGAAGATCAAACCCAAGAACAGCATACCCCCTCTCAGCTAAGCCATCAATTAATTTTTCGTACCTTCCAATATGCTCTCCAAGTCCATGAACTACAACAACCCATCCCTTTTTAGGTTCACCTTTTTTAATTGAATATATCAACCTACTCCCCCCTTGTATAATTAGTTTAGAAAAAAGTATAAATTGGTCATTGAAAAGTAAATAGTGTTATGTAATTTTAAATAGTTAAAAATAGTTAATTTTCAACTATTTTG
>NZ_JAIHAP010000043.1:0-15042 GCF_020054775.1 Thermosipho sp. (in: thermotogales)
GGCCCTATTATTATCGGGAGGGAAAAATATGAAGAAGTTATTCATAACATTAATGGTGCTATTCTCTTTCATAGTATTTGCAGGGAATTTTTCCTTATCAGTTTTAAACCTTATGACAATTGGTTTAAATGATGGTTCTTTTGATAATTTTCCAATATTATATGCAACCTATGAGCCATTTGATTTTCTTAAATTTAAGGTTAATGACTATTTAGCACTTTCACATGATGTTTGGAATATAGGGGATTTTTCTATAGCAAAGCCAAGATATTATTATCTTGAGAGTAAATTTAACGTTTTTGGAGTTGATTTAACGATTGATGCTTTAAAAGCTCGCTTAAAAAGCACACAAACTGAAAAATTGGATGGATTAAGAGTTGGAGGATTAAAATTTGATTATTATGGATTAGGTCTATTTGCAAGATATGGTGTGTTTAATTTAGGTGGTGCTTATAACCTTGATAATAATACCTTTGCTGCATTTTCAAAGATTGATCTTTTTGGTTATGTATTTGGAGTTTATTATGAAAACAAGTACAATCAATTATCAGCGGATATGAATAAGGAATTTAACTTTGGAAATATTTCTTTAGATATGTGGGGAGCACTTTCAGCAAAAACTGATAATTTAATGGAATTTTCATATTTAGTTGGTGCAAGAGCAAGATATAACAATTTTGAATTATCAACTCAGTTTTTAAAAATTGGTGCAAATGTATATGATGCAGATTTTCAAACTGGAGATCCTATGGATATGCTTCTTAGCAGCAATGATTGGGCAATTTATGCCAATTTAGATTATCACTTAAATGATTATGTTCTTGGGATATTTGTAAGACACAATAGTGTTTGGTATGGGTCAGAAATGCTACCATTATATGGTGCTAAGTTATCATATAAAGACTTTACTTTAAAGATTGGAAATGGAGATTTGTTAAGTGGAGGAAGTTTCGGTGGAAAACAACTTATAGCTGTTGAATTAAATTATTTCTATTCACTTGATTTTGAAAGGCTTTTAAACTTTTCATTTGGCAAAAAAGAAAATATTAGTGTCGAAAAAGTTGAAAAACAGACTGGTGAAAAAACATCTTATTCTTCTTTGATGGATGTTGCTTTTGGACAAGAAGGAAACATATATACTGTTAAAGGAATAGTAACGTCTCCAAAAGATTTACTTGGAAAGGGTAGCTTTTACATTCAGGATGAAGTTTCAGGGCTCATGATTTATGCACCATCATTTACAGAAAGCTTAGAAATAGGAGACGTTGTTGTAGTAACAGGAAAAAGTAAATTGTGGAACGGAATAGTAGAACTTGTTGCTGATTCAATAGAGGTTGTTGGAAAAGATGAGCCAAAAGCAGATGTCTTAACAAGTCTTTCAGATGTTTTCTTGTCAAGTTTAGTTTACATTGAAGGAATAGTAAAAGAAAAAGGAAAATATGATTTTGTAGTGGATACGGGAGAGTTCTTAATAAAGGTTTATTTAAAGAAAGGCACAAATATAGATATTTCTAACTTGAGTGAAGGTTCGAAGGTTAAAGTTACAGGAATCCTTACTTTGTATAAAGGTGAATATGAAATTTTGCCTAGGGGCCAATTTGACGTAGAGGTTTTAAAATAATAATTGTGCCGCCTTTTGGCGGCACATTTTAAAAAAGTAACAGAAGAAGGGAGTAGTATGGATTTGAAAAAGCTTTTGCCAATTTTGTTATTTAGTGTCTTAATTACGTTGTTTTCTTGTATAGATATTGATGCTATAGACTTTTTGAGTCCCATTAAAGATGATAGTGGATTTGTAAAGTTAGCTGTGGATCACATTGTTGATGGTGATACTTTCTATGGATATGTAAATGGAGAGTACAAAAAAGTGAGAATTGTTGGAATTGATACTCCAGAAACTCATGCAGGTAATAAACCAATTGGTGAGTACGGAGAGGATGCAAAAAGGTTTTTAGAAGATTTTGTCAGCAAATACGAGATATATTTAAAGATTGTAGGAAATGACGGATACGGTAGAACTCTAGCTTATGTTTTTGGAAAGAATAATGAGAATGGTTATATATTCTATGAAGAGGCAGTTTTAATGGAAGGATATGCAAGACCTTTAATATATTTTGATAATGATGATAGCGAATTAACCCCAAGGCTTGTCCAAGCATATAACTATGCCTTTGAAAATAGAAAAGGAATATTTTCAAAATGGAATTCAGCAAAGGTTTTAAGTAGTAAAGCTCAAATAACAAGCTTACTTGAAGGTAAGATCGTTTTTCTGGAAGGAACAGTGAAAGATATAAGAAAAAATTACCATAGAGATGGCGGGTATAACTATTATATTGATTGTGATTGGTTTGAAATTTCCATTCGCGATGGTGAATATGAATATTTTTTCAAAGATTATAACTTATATTCCATTAAAGGTAAAAAAGTAAGATTTTATGGAGAACTTTGGTTTGATGATAATAAACCGGAGATATTGCTTAGAAGTCCGAATGAAATAGTTGTTGTAAATTAGACAAATGTAAATAAAATTTTTTAAACAAACCTTGGAACGATTTTGGAACTCGTTCCAAGGTTTGTTTTTTTTTTATGTAGGCGTAGTAATATAATATGAAATTGCGAAATTGAGATTTTGAGGAGGGATGTAAGATGAAAAAGTTTTTGTTGTTGTTAACTGTTGTTTTATTATTATTTTTACTTTTTGGATGTTTTTTAGCACCTACAAGTGCTGAATTAGAGCCAGGATATTATGTTGCATTTAATTTTCAATATAAGGCTTCTGATGGAGCAGAAGATATAACTGTTCTACCTGGTTTAAAGATGAGTGAGGTTTCAGAAAATGAATACAAGCTTTCTATTGCAAAATCTGATCTTTCAAGTGTTTTAGAAGGAAAAGATAAAGATGGAGTGTATTGGTGGACTGTTGTAAAGGTAGTTGATCCTCAAGCAACTAATACATGGATCGTTTATGGTGGTACAGGACCTTATGATCCATCTGTGCCATTTTTAAAAGAAGATTTTGATGCACTTTCAGATACAGATAAAGTAGAATTTTATGCAACTATTCCAGATTCAACCAATACAATTATTGGTTTTGGAGATAATTTAAAGGATAATCGTGATTATTATTTTGTCGGAACAGTTACAGACTGGTCTCATATGAAGATGGAAAATATGGGCAACGGAATATTTGAAGCAACGGTTACAACAAGCGATTATGTAAAAAATATTGAATACAAAATTTGGTCAGGAGATAAATGGGAAATTACTGAAACATTAAAAGCATTAGCATTCAATGGAAAAAATTATTATGCAACTGGTGATAATGGAACATTTAGTTTTGATGAAGATGTAAAAGAATTTAAAGTAATTTTTGATGCACATCACAGTAAAGTAAGTTTTGAACCATTAAAGAGTACAACTATTGAAACAATAGCAAATGTCAAAGAAAGATTGCTGGCTGATGATAGTGCAACATTTACTACAACTGTTCGTGGTGTTGTGACTTACGAGTATTCAAGTTATTTAATGATACAAGATGATACTGATGCAATAAAGGTATATAAATCTGGTATTGGTGATGTCTTTAACCTTGGGGATCTAGTCTTAGTTTCAGGAGAAGCCTCAGTTTATGGTCATGATTTTGAAATAATTCCAGATGCTTCAGAACTTATTAGCCCAGGAAATCCTGATCCAGCACCAATGGATATAACCGGAACATTTATTGATGATGCATCTCCATTGTATGGAAAGCTTGTGGTCTTCACTGGTACGGTAGAATCTACTGATACGTATGATAATGTTACTTTCTTAAGTGATGGTACAGAAATTACTGTAAAAGATTATGTTGGTTATAACTGGAAAACAGGTGTAGAATATACTGTTAAAGGTGTAATTATGTGGAATTACGATAGGTATAAAGTTGTTCCAAGAAATGTGGATGATATTACTGAAGGTATTGATATTTCTTTAAATGGTGATTTGTCCGATTTTCCAGCTGATTCAGCAGTATTTAATGATGCAACGAACGATTCAAAGTGGGGTGCTGATAATGAGCTAAAACTAATTAAAGTTTGGAACAATGATTCTTATCTTTATTTAGGAATTGATGTATCTGTATCAGACAATGGATGGCTCTTAGTTATGGATTTAGGAAATGATACGCAAGGAGCAACAGATCTTTCACAAATGAACGCATGGGCAAGAAAGATTACACTTCAAGGATTTGAAAATGACGCATTTGTTGCTTCTTGGAATAATGATGACGGAAATAGGCATTTCTATACAGTAGATGGTAATACTTGTACAGAAAAAGTTCATGAAGGTAAGACTGTTGGTTCAGTAACTGAAGTAAAGATTCCATGGAGTGATTTGGGATTTGCTTCTGGAAAACCAACACAAATAAAAATTGCTGCCTTTGTTGTAGGTGGTGATGGTTCATCTGCACCAGATACAATGCCTGACATAGTTTATCCAGATGGATGGCAATGGAATACACCAATTACAATTGATGGATTTTTAACTTATGATGTAAAATAAACTAGTTATTTTTGAATAAATATTTGATGGGGGCATATGCCCCCATTGTTATTGGCCTTTGGAGGTGAAAAGAGTGAAAAAATATCTTTTATTTACTTCAATTTTTGTCTTATTTTTTATATTTTTTGGATGTATGACTTTATTTAATTTATCACTTGATTCAGGAATATATGTTGCTGGTGATTGGAACAATTGGATGCCAACTGAAAAAGATAAGATGCAATTGAACAATGGGCTTTATATGTTTGAACTTCCTGTTTCTTCAATAACATTTACTGAGGGAAGTTTAGGACATATTGGATGGTATAAAGTTATATATGTAGGAGCTGGAGAATCAAAAATTCAATCATCAGTTCCTGTATGGCAAGAAAATCTAGGCGATGCTACTTCAATTACAATATATGCTTCTCCTAATTTAATGCACGATGGTTATGCAGTTGGTGCAGGTGATAGTGAGAAGGAAATGGGAAATTGGTACTGTGCAGGTGAGTTTAACAGTTGGACTTTATCAAAGATGTCAAAAGTTGATGATAAATATTTTTATGAAATAGAAAGAGAAGTTTCAAAAGGAGAAGGTTTTTATTTTAAAATAGCAAGAAACTCTGATTGGAAGCCTTGGGAAGAACAATTTGATGGCAAAAATTACAATGCAGGTATGGGGCAAGATGGATATTTTGTTGCTGATAAAGATGGAAGTTCAATTGTTGTTGAATATTACCCACAGTTAAGTATTTTAAAGGCATTTGTTAAATAAGTGAGGTGATAAAGTGAAGAAAATATTTATAGTATTTTCTATTTTAATAGCTTGTATATATTTTGCCAGTGTTTCTCCTTCATATTCATTTAAATTTACATTTGTGGCAGATTTTACTAATGACTTTCCAACATTTTTACCAAGTTATAATACATACACAGAATTTTGGACAAATCTCTCGGGATTGGGAAGTGATTTTTCAGCCACCTTTTCTTTAAAAGGCGAGAGGCTGGATTCAGCAGAAGTTAATTTTTACAAAGATAACTTTGGGATAAATGTTTATAAAAATAGAGTTTTTGGAGGAACTGATGATTTGTTGGGGTTATACAAATTTGACATGGGATCAGACGGATTTGTTGCAAGTTATTCAAATTTTTATTTTTACTCTTTTAACAGTTTGCAGTTAAATTATTTTAAATATGCATCAGATAACTTTAAGCTTTTATACAGTTTAAGAGATAATGTTAAAGATTATTTGTTAGAATTTACCCTCCAAAAAGGCTTAAATTATTTATTTGAAGCAGTTTATACAGATTATAGCGACTATTCTTTTGAAAAAAGCGTTTTACAAGTTGGTTTATCTGAGAAAGATTGGAGATGGGGTGTTAAAATAACATTTTCAGGCTCAAGTGTTTTACTTGCAGATTATACTAACATAAGCCTTGAAAACAGATATGTTGCTAGTATTTGGTATAACATGCAAAAAGGTACTATTTGGACAAATTTAAAAAGTGATAAAAATGGAGATAACTTTCTTAAATATAGTAATGCAGGTTTAAGTTATGATTTTTCAACATTTTCTGTATCTCTTTCAAAGAATGGATTTGATGAGTTCGGATTAACGCCAGATAAATGGGGAGATTTTAATGTTTCAGTTAATGTACCATTCAATCTTTTTGATATAAATGGTAAGTTGTCTTATTCATTTGGAAAGCCTGCACATAATACTGTTGGAACACTAGGAGAAGTATATTATCTGGAGTTGTCAAAAAGGATTGGTATGTTTAACTTGTTTGGAAAATTTCAAAGAATAAATGGTGTTTATGAGAAACGTACTACTGCATATTTTGAATTAAAGTCCAATGCTTTTTCAAATGGAGAACTTAAGATAATGGTTGGAAATGGAGATTTTTACAATGTAAATACGTTTAAAAAGATAGTCTCAGTTGAATTTAATACCTGGTGGTAATGGAGGTGTTTTAAAATGGTGAAAAAATTATCTTTATTTTTTATAACTTTCCTATTTAGTATTTTATTTGCATCTATTTATGTTGAAAATGGAATGGTGGTATTTACATTTGAAGTTGATGCACAGCAGGTATATCTTGCAGGAAATTTCAATAATTGGTCTGTTAGTGCCAATCCTATGGTAAATGAAAATGGTGTCTGGAAAATTTCTTTAGAACTTTTACCAGGTGAATACCAATACAAATTTGTTGTTGATGGTTCTAGATGGATTGAAGACCCAGATGCTCCCTCATATGTAGACGATGGATATGGTGGAAAGAATGGAGCTTTCCTTCTTGTTAATGAAAATGGAAAGTTAGTTATAAAGCCGGTTGGTGGTGCTGAAAATAATAGTAATACTGGAAACGAAAGCCAAAAATATGAAGTTAATACATTAAGAGAGGATACCATATTTGTTGATGAAGAAGGATATGTTGTTATAAGGTACTATAATCCAGATGCAGCATATGTTATGATAGCAGGAGATTTTAATAATTGGGATGCAGAAGACCTTGAGATGTATGATATTGGAGATGGCTGGTGGGAAGCTGCTTTAGAGCTTGATAGTGGAGTGTATCAATACAAGTTTGTTGTAAATGGTGAGACTTGGGTAGAAGATCCTAACGCTTTTGCATATTTACCTGATGGCTTTGGCGGCAAAAATTCTGTTTTAAAGGTATATGAAGAAAATGGAAAACTTAGAGTAGGAAGCCCAGTTGAAAATACAGATGAAAAAGTTGAAAAAAAAGAAATACCACTAGGTGTAAGTATAATTGATGGAAAAGTATATTTTAAAGTTGAAAAGCCACAGGCTTCTAAAGCATATCTTGCAGGTTCTTTTAATAACTGGAATCCACAGGATATTGAAATGCAAAATGTAGATGGATATTGGCAAGTTTCTCTTGTACTTTCTCCTGGAAAGTACGAGTATAAATATGTATTTGAGATAAATAATAACCAAACTTGGCAGGAAGATCCTAATGCACCAGGTTATGTTCCTGATGGTTATGGAGGTAAAAACGGCGTATTTGAAATTGTTGAAAAAGATGAAACTTTGGTTATTGAAAAGCCTGAGCAAGAAACTAAATCTTCAGTTGGTATAAGCGGTAGTTATAGCTTTAATCTTTCTTACAAATATGATGAACAGAATATACTAAAAGGTCAAGGATTTAGTAATAGTTTAGAGCTTATTTACCAACCAAATAATAATTTAGAATTTTCTTTAAAATATGATGGGGCAAGTATTAATTATGCCAAGTTAGAACTTATTAATGATAAGCTTGGATTTTTAGCACATTACAATTATGTATTAGATTTTCCATTTGAAGGATTAGAAACAGGGATTTTTGTAAGTTATGATGAAAAATATTATTTAGGCTTTGGGGCAGATAATAACCAGTTATCATGGATCGTAGGGTTGAATATCTTCGATATTGAAGTAAACTATAGTGATAATTATTTTGCAGGCGAAAGTGTAGTTATTGCAGGTTACAATTTGAAATTATTTGATTATGATACAAAATTGTATGGAGGGTATTTCATAAATTCAAATAGCTATGCAGCATTGATCAATGTAAATTTAGAAGACTTTGAAGCGGAACTTAAATATGTCAAAGATAAAGTAGAATTTTTGTTGAGTATGAATTATTTAGATTTAATCTCAAGTTATAATATTGAAAATGGAAGTTACAACATTGATTCAATAATTTATATCTTTGATAAATATGGTTTGTTAGCAGGATATAATCATACAACATTATTGGATAAATGGTATTTTGGATGCGGCATATATAAAGAAGATTACAATTTAGGATTTAAAATAAGAAGCGATTTTTCAGGATATTATTTTGATCTTTTTGGAAATATTTCTTTTTAAATTGTTTCCTTCAGGGGGCTTGCCCCTGGAGGAATTTTTAGTAAATTGTAATCCTTGACATTTTCCTTATTTTAAGTTAAAATTTTACATGTGATATTTGGAGAGGTGGCCGAGTGGTCGAAGGCGCTTGCCTGCTAAGCAAGTGTGGGGGTAACCCCACCGAGGGTTCGAATCCCTCCCTCTCCGCCAAAAAGTGGGGGATAGTTCCCCCATTTTTAAATTAAATAATATGTGCCCGTAGCTCAATTGGATAGAGCGTCAGACTGCGGATCTGAAGGCTGGGAGTTCGAATCTCCCCGGGCACGCCAAAAAAAGGAGGCTAATGCCTCTTTTTTTGTTATGAAATTAAAAAAGTAAACAAGGAGTTGAAAAAATGATTGCAGTGGTTGGAAGTTCGAATATGGATGTTGTTTTAACAGTTGAGAGATTTACTTTACCTGGTGAAACTCAAAGAGCTCAAAAATTAGAGTTTTTTCCTGGTGGAAAAGGTTCTAACCAGGCAGTTAGTATAGCAAAACTTTCTAAGAAAAATTCTAATGTTTATTTTTTAACCTGTATTGGTAATGACTCTTATGGAAGAGATTTAAAAGACCAATACGACAAATTAAACATTAAAGGATACGTAGTAGTTGATGATAATAATGGCTTAGCTTTTATTGAAGTTACAAAAAAAGGTGAAAATAGAATTGTAATATATCCTGGAGCAAATAGAAACTTAACTAAAGAAATTATAAAAAAGCATGAAGAAAAACTTTTAGAAGCTGATTACATTTTACTTCAAAATGAGATTCCATTTGAGTCAACTTTATATTCTGCCCGGATTTTTAGTGAAAATGGAAAAATTGTTATTTTTGACCCTGCTCCAGTAAGTGGAATTGAAAAGGAAATTTTTCAATTTGTAGATTTTTTGACACCGAATGAAGAAGAAATAAAACTTTTAACAGAAAAGTTCTTTGGAGAATTTGTCTCGTATGAAGATAGTTATTTTAAACTTAAAAGCTTAGGAGTAAAAAAACTCATTGTAAAACTTGGAAGCAAGGGAGTAATTTATTTTGAAGGTGATAAAAGGATAGAAATTCCATCTTTTAAAGTTAAGGCTGTTGATACAACGGCAGCGGGAGATGTATTTAACGGAGCATTTGTTGTAGCTTTGCATGAAAATCTTGATATAAGAAAATCATTGGAATTTGCCTCGGCGGCAGCTGCTTTGTCAGTTACTAAAAAAGGTGCACAAAATTCTATTCCTTCAAGAAAAGAAGTTGAAAATTTTTTAAATATATAAAAAAGGCGCAATGCGCGCCTTTTTTTAACTACATTTACTCCATCCACATTTTTTACAACTCATACACCCTTCCTGCTTTATTATACTATTTTTTGAAAGACAAGAAGGGCAATATACATTTCCATTTTCATCTACATAGTAACCTTCACTCCATTCAAGGTCATTTGCCATTACAAATTTTTCTACTTCTTCTGCTGTTTTAACGGTGCCATCTATTATGAATGCTTCATCGCTTTCAATTTCCGAGTTACCCCATAGTTCTATGAAATCATCTATTGCTTTTTTGATTTCTTCAGCAAGACCTCTTGTATATTCACCGTTAACCTTTTGAAGCTGTTCTAAAATTTCTTCTATTGACACACCAGCTCTCAAAGCTATAGAAGATAATCTTCCAATAGATTCTGCAAGTTCAGTACCGTTTGAAAGGAATATTTCGACTGCTTCTCCATTGTCATCAAAAGATACGGTAATGTAAGTTGTATTTTCGTTTGATTTATATTTTCTTGTAACGCTTCTTAATGTACTCTTTCTTGGTCTTGGTCTTAGTTTATGTTTTTCATCTAAGAGGAAAAATTGAACTTTTGGAGCGTCCTTAGTTTTAACGTGCTTTGCAGAAGTTAAAACTTGAGTTTGCAGTGAGCCATCTCTATATATTGTCAGCCCTCTTACATTAAGTTTTAATGCTTCAAGATAGATATTTAAAACATCTTCCTTTGTAGCACTATTTGGCATATTAATAGTCTTAGAAATATTATTGTCAACATATCTTTGGAAAGCATCTTGCATTAAAAGATGATCCATTGGAGAAATATCCATTGCAGTTACAAAGACTTTTTTAATTTCTTCTGGTACATCTAAATTTTGCAATGAACCTTTTTCTATTAATTTTTCTTTAATTTTTTCAAGAATTTTTGGATCAAGCTTTTTTTCTAAAACTTTGTTTACATAAAAGAGTGATTCTTTTGTGCCATCGTGTTTGTTCATGTATCTAACATAAGCTAGTAAGAAATTTGGCTCAAGACCGCTACTTGTATCTGCTATGTTAGATATAGAGCCTGTTGGTGCAATAGTTAATACTGCTACATTTCTTTTTCCTTTTTTAGACTCTCTCATTACTTTTTTGATATCTTCATCGTATTTGCTCATTCCCATAGCAAATGGGACAAATTCTTCTTCTTTAAAGAATTTACTTTTTTCAAACAATGGGAAGCTTCCTTTTTCTCTTCCTAGTTTGTTTGATTCATCATGCCCATGTAGTGCCATGAACCCCATAAGATCAGCTGCAAATTGTCTTCCCTCTTCAGAATTGTATGGGATATCAAGTTTGTATAAAAGATCAGCAAATCCCATTATACCTAAGCCTAGTCTTCTACTGTTTCTAACTGCGTTTGTAATTTTTTCAAGAGGAAAGACATTAACATCGATTACGTTGTCTAGGAATCTTACAGCAAGCCTTACAGTATCTTCAAGTGCATCCCAGTCAACTTGTCCATCGTCTGTAACAAATTTAGCAACATCAATTGAACCAAGATTACATGCTTCATATGGTGCAAGGCCTATTTCACCACATGGGTTGGTTGAGATTATTTTCATTTCTGGATATAATGGATAATATTTATTCATTTCATGGAGAAATGCAAGACCTGGATCGCCTGTTTTCCATGCATTCTCTGCTATTTGTTTAATTATATCTCTTGCTTTTATATATCTTTTTTCTGTAAACTTTGGATGTGAAAGTTCTATTTCACCATCTTCTTCGTATAATCTTAAAAGTTCCTTTTTGTCAAATGGGATTCCTACGGAAATATTGAAATATTTTAGCACTTTTTCTCCGTCATTGTTTTCTTTGGCGGTTATAAATTCTTCGATGTCAGGATGGTTTATATTTAATATTCCCATTAATGCTCCACGTCTTTTATATCCTTGTTCTACAACTCCGATTGCGGAGTTAAAAACATGCATGAATGATACTGGCCCAGATGCTTGACCGTGGGTTCCAGCCACAAAACTTCCCTTTGGTCTTAAACTTGAAAAGTTAGATCCAATTCCTCCACCTGCTTTTGTAATTAACGCATATTCTTTTACTGCCTCAAATATTCCATTGATGCTGTCATCAACTGGAACTACAAAACAGGCAGATAACATATGCAGGTGATTTCTAGTGTTGTATATTTCTTGGTAATCAGAAAGTGTCATATTTTCAATAGGTTTCCAGAGAAGTTCATGCCTTACCCCCATACCAGCGTTGAATAGGGTAGGACTATTTGGAATAAATATTCTAGCTTTAAGCATTTTAAAAAACGTTTCTTCTGTTTCCTTTATAATCTCTAGTTTCTTTGCATCATCCATTTTCTTTACTTGTGGGTTGTTTACAAGTTCCGATGTTGCAACCACTCTGGCAACTCTTCTACATACGTCTTCCCACTTATTTTCTAAAAAGTTTCCGCTGATATCTTTTATAAAGTACCTTTCTGAAAGTATTTTGTAGGCGTTTTTTGAAGGTTCAACATCTAGCCAGCGTTTTATAATGTCTTCATACATAATGCTTCCTCCTCTTCTTATTTACTTAGTACTTTATTAAACTTAATATATTTTTGATTTTTTGATGCTGGAAACAAAACATTGCCTTTTTCGTCAACGTTTCTTTGCGTATGATCATATGGCCCTAAAACTAATTCATCCATATATTCAATGTAATTTTCTAAATTTTGTTTTTCTATTTCCTCTAATGTTCTCCAGGAATAAAGGGTATTTACAATTTTTTCTGAAAATTCTTCTTTTAATTCTTTTGAAATTTGAAAAACTGCATCTCTGTTATATGGAGCAAGGGGTTCACCACCTAAATATACCACAGCTATTTTGTCATATGATTCAAGAGCGTAAGTTATCTTGTCTTTTAAAATTTGTATAAGGTCTTCTAAATCGTATTTAAATCTTCTATAAGGTTCCCATGTTTCTTTGTTGTGGCATAACAGACATTTTGGAGACCTATCACAACCTTGAAAATAAATAGAAATACCTAATAACTTTGGATGATCATTTGTTGAAAAGAAAATTCTATTTACATAAACAGTCATATTACATTACCTCCAGTGAATAGAATTTCCTTTTTGAGTATTCATAGTTTCTTCTCGTTTTATTAAAGGAATTAATTGGCACGAGGTAACCTACTATTCTAATGTATTCTTCTGCTTTTTCTTTTCCGCATATTGGGCATCTTTTTCCGATAAATGCATGACCTTCATTGCAAACTGAAATTTTTTGGTTAAATGCAAAGTACATAACACCTTTTTTAGCTATAAGATTTACCATCTTCCATGAGTCTTCTTCGGATTTAAAAGGTGCACCTATGTTAATGTGTAATATAGCTCCACCTGATACCTTTTTGTCAAATTTTCCTGAGTATTTTATTCTATTCATCATATCAGTTTCAGCTGTTAGTGGTACCCATTGATTTGAATAAAGTTCATATGGTTGCCTTTCTTTCCCAAATATGATAGCATCTTTTTTTGCAAGAGTAACTGCTGCTTTTTCTGCAGGAACTTGTTCAATATTAAATGTAAAACCATATTTTTTAAATCCTTGCTCGGCTTTAGACTTAATAAAGTCAAGAGTCTGAGATACAAACATTTCACCATCTTTTGAATATTTTAAGCCTTCTGCAGAAAGTTCGGTAAGTCCCATAAAATCTGCTGATTCCCATACTCCCGTAATTCCAATTGTTCCGTATTGTCTTTCAAGTTTCATAAGACCTACCTCGTATAGTGGTAATACACCTTGTTCAATTCTTTCTTGAATAATAGTTCTTACTGTATGAAGAATTTTTTGTACTAGATCAACTCTTTCATTTAAAATTTCAAAGAATTTATCCTTATCTTCATTTGCTTCAAGAGCAATTCTTGGAAGGTTTATAGTTACTACCTTAAATGAACCTATATTAAGGTCTGAACCTCCAATGGAGTTTGCCATGCCTTTTAATTTAGCCTCTTCAGGATTCGCTGAAAGTGAGAGTTTGATTTCTTTAGTAGAGCTTGTGAGCCTGCAACATGATGCAACGGCATCGATTGAATCGGAGATATACCAGTTTGTATCTTGCCATTTTAAATTAATTTTGTTAATAAACCTTGCACTGTCTTCATCGACAAACTTTCCATCTTTATAGAGAAGTGAAGCTGTAAGAACAGGAAATGTAAACATCTGCCTTTCTCTTTCTTTTGCAACCCATTCCCAATAGTGTTTTTGCAATTTAATTATGTTCTCTAGTTCATCTACAATAGGTGAGCCATCTGGATATTTTTCTCCTTTAAATATTGCTTTGATGTAATTTCTGTCTAAATATGTAAAGTTTGTATATGGTGATTGGTGTGTTCTAATTGGTTGATTAAATGAATAAGTTAGAATTTGGAAATGTTGTTCAATATACCAGTCAAGTTTATCTTTTGGTATAATGCCTTCTTCTAAGTCTTTTTTTACGTAATACCACATCCATACAAAAAAGTCAGGAAGTCCAACTGCTCCACTTGATTGATTAGAAGCAAACATTACAAATTGAATTACATGTTGAATGAAAGTAGATAAATGTTGCGCTGGTATTGATTGAATTGTGTCGATAAAGGGTAAACCTTTCTCCACTATTGGTTGGAGAGTATAGGCAAAACAATATGGCATAAATGCTGCATGATGTGCATCATGTAAATAAATTGCTCCGTTGATTTGTGCTTCTAAAAATTTGCCTGCATCTTCTTTTCCATATAGTTTTTTCATTTTTTTCCAGATAACATAAATGGAATTTAATTTTGTAAATGGTTTATTTACTTCAGCAAAGTAAGTTCCAATATGCTTAGAGCGAACATTAGCATTAGTGTCAATTGATAAATCACCTATTTTTTCGTTAGCAAAAAACTTCTTATTAAAATAATCAATATCAAGATTTTTACCAAAACCTTCTAATTCAAAAATTTCAGGACCATATTTTTCCTCTAGTTTTTTAAATAGCAAATCAAAATCTTCAGAGTAACTGAATTTAACGAACATAAAATACCCCCCAATAGAAGAATCGAATAAAATTTATTTATGACCACAATATATTGTATATCATAAAAGCAAAATATACAATATATAGTTTATGTTAACATTCTAAATAAGTGGAAATTAAAAGGTGAACTTATTATGAAAATTATAAAAACGTTAAAAAATTCCAAAAAATGTAACAATACGCCTGTGAAGGTGAAGATAATTAAAGAAAGAGAAAAGAACAGTAAAGGTGACTGTAACTTGACTAAGAGGTACAAACGTGGTAAATTAGAAGACGCGTTGGGAGAGGGGTCATTGAAAAATGGATAGCAGTCCTGGAGAAGAAGAGTCAGA